>DAIEPO010000009.1 GCA_027348385.1 bacterium | reverse complement strand
ATTACACAAAAAAATACCCTTTTTTTATGAACTGGGCAGTATTTTTGGGAATTTGGGGCAGGTACTGGATATTACGCTTAAGAAATGCGATGATAACAGAGCCATACGTTAGTAAGTAATTAACAAAGAAAAAAAATGATTTCAAGCAAAAGATACATCCTAACTATATTAGCCCTATTAGTTTTTTCCGTGGGCACTTTTTTTAGTGGTTTAAAACTGGGTAGCAAAGGCTACACGTATAGTGGCGGTGATTACAAGATTATCAATCAAAACAACTATCCTAAAGATGTTGATTACAGCTTGCTTTGGCAGACTTTAGATATTGTAAATCAAAAATATATAGACAAGCCGATAGACCAACAAAAAGTTTTGTATGGTGCTGTTGCTGGAGCAGTAGCTGCTCTTGGTGATCCTTACACATCTTTTTTTGATCCAAAACAGTATTCAGACTTTAAGACAGAACTTTCAGGGACATTTGACGGTATTGGTGCAGAAGTTGGCATGAAAGATGGAAACATTGTTGTGGTGGCACCGCTTGATGATACTCCTGCAAAAAAAGCTGGCATTCTTTCTGGTGATATTATTCTAAAGGTAGACAGCAAAGAAACGACAGGCATGACTTTAGATGAAGTTGTTAGCAAGATTCGTGGACCAAGAGGGACACAAGTTGAATTAAGCATCTACAGACCAGAAACAAAGAAACAACTGGACTTTAAAATTATTCGTGCCAAGATTGAGATTACAAGTGTTAAAACAGAATATAAAGAAGTAAATGGTAAGAAAATCGCAGTTATTAACATCCAAAGATTTGGTGATGATACTAACGAGCTTTTCAGAGCAGCGGCATTTAAAGCAGTCGCTGATAATGTTTCAGGGATTGTGCTTGATTTAAGAGATGACCCAGGTGGGTATTTAGATGGTGCTGTTAATATTTCTTCTTACTGGTTAGACAAAGGTAAAACAGTTGTTACAGAAGCGCATTCAAACGGAACTGTACAGAAATATACAGCATCAGGCAACAACATTCTTTCAAAGATTAAAACCGTTATCCTAGCAAATGGTGGTAGCGCATCTGCTTCAGAAATTGTTTCAGGAGCACTCAGAGACCAAGGTTATGCTAAACTTGTTGGTTTAAAAACTTTTGGTAAAGGTTCAGTCCAAGAATTAATTGGTTTACCACAGAATACAGCAGTTAAAGTCACAGTTGCAAAGTGGTTAACTCCAAATGGTATTAACATCAACAAAAACGGATTAGAGCCAGATATCAAGGTTGAAAAGAGTATTGAAGATGTTACAAACAACAAAGATCCGCAAATGGATAAAGCGTTGGAGCTTTTGACTAAATAAAGATAACAAAAAGAAGTTGACTAAATAGCACTGACGTGGTGCTATTTAGTTTTCATTGAACCTTAGTTTCTGATAATATATAGACACCATGAAAAGACTTACAGCCCAACAATTGAGAGCAGCATTTCTAGGCTTTTTTGAAAGCAAAGGACACACAGTTATTCCTTCTGCTCCACTAGTTCCACAAAATGACCCAACCGTGCTTTTTACCACAGCTGGTATGCATCCTTTAGTTCCATATTTGCTCGGTGAAAATCATCCAGGAGGCAAGCGTGTTGTTGATGTTCAAAAATGCATTAGAACAACAGACATAGATGATGTTGGTGATAACAGGCACTTAACCTTTTTTGAAATGCTTGGTAATTGGAGTTTTGGTGACTATTTCAAAGCAGATGCAATTGCTTGGTCTTTTGAGTTCTTAACTTCAAAAGATTGGCTAGATTTAGATCCTAATCAACTCTATGTTTCTGTCTTTGCAGGAGATGCAGAAGTTGCACGCGATCAAGAAGCCATTGATGCTTGGAAAAAAGCATTTAAAGCGCATCCAACAAAACCAATCAACGCAGAATTTTCAGAAGATGTCTATACATTTGGTGATGTTAAAAGAATATTCCCTTACAACAGAGACAAAAATTGGTGGCAGGCAGGGGACAAAGGTCCTGCAGGTCCTGACACTGAAATGTTCATTGATACAGAAGGAGAGTTACCAGGAAACATGCGTGTGAAGCACGCACATTGGATAAAACTTACCGGTAGTTCTGAAGCATGCCATATTAACTGTGATTGCGGACGTTTCATTGAAGTTTGGAATAATGTGTTTATGCAATACAATGGCTTGGGTGGTGGTAAGTACGAGCTACTTGCCCAACCAAATGTTGATACTGGTATGGGTTTAGAGCGGGTCTTAACTTTTTCTCAAGGACAAAACAATGTTTTTGATACAGAACTTTTTAAATCTGCTTTTAATGTGATTTTTGATCAGGTCGGTGAAGCAACAAATTTGCAAGAGGACAAAGCCAGAATTATTGTCGATCACTTGCGTGCTTCAACATTTATGGCAGCAGACGGTGTTGTTCCATCTAACAAAGAACGTGGCTACATTATGCGCAGGATTTTACGAAGAGCAATAGTTCACGGAAAAATGCTTGGTTTAAAAGATACTTGGGTTGAAAAGATAGTTTCTGGATATATTAGAGCATATAGTGAAGCATACCCAGAATTAGAACAAAACCGTAGAAATATCTTAAATGTCATTTTAGAAGAAGAACAAAAGTTTGGTAAAACACTTGAAGCTGGTTTAAAAGAGTTTAGAAAATACAAAGAAGTTACAGGTACAGATGCTTTTAACCTTTTCCAGTCATTTGGCATACCTTGGGAAATAACTAAGGAGCTGGCTTTGCAATCAGGGATGCATGTTAATAAGGAAGAGTTTGAAGCTGAGTTTAAGAAACACCAAGAACTTTCAAGAACAGCTTCAGCCGGGACTTTTAAGGGCGGACTATCTGATCATTCGGAAATTGTTGTACGCATGCATACAGCAACGCATTTACTTCAAGCTGCACTTCGCAAGGTTTTGGGAGAAAATGTTTTTCAAAAAGGCAGTAATATCACTCCGGAAAGACTCCGTTTTGATTTTACACACCCCGAGAAAATGAGCGCTGAACAAATTACTGAAGTAGAAAAAATAGTCAATGAATACATTACCCGAGACCTAACTGTTACAAAAGAAATAATGACGCCAGATCAAGCAAGAACTCTTGGTGCAATTGGGTTATTCGGTGAAAAGTATGGCGAGACTGTTTCAATATATACAATCTCTGATGCGAAGAATAATGAAGTTGTATCGCGTGAATTTTGTGGTGGTCCACATGTTTCGCATACCAGAGAAATCGGTAAATTTAAAATCTTTAAAGAAGAGGCAGTTTCTGCTGGTGTTAGAAGAATTAAAGCCATCGTAGAATAGTATGCACTTAGAATTTTCAAATATTTCAAAAACAGAAAGTAAATCAATCGCATTTCCAGAAGCGCCGTTTTTAGAGTACAAACCAGATTTAGAAAGTATCAAAGCAACAGCGGAAAAGTTCAAACATTACCAAAACCTTTTAATTATTGGTAATGGCGGCAGTATTACAAGTGCGATTGGTCTGTTTGGAGTTTTCGGAACTAATGGCAAAAGAGTTGAGATACTTTCAACTGTTGATCCAGAATATATTTTAAAGTTACAAACTGAACTTAAAAAAGAAAACACTTTAGTCATTGCAATCTCTAAATCTGGCGAAACAGTTAGTCTCTTAGAGGCTTTGTTACATTTTAGTGGCTATGCATTACTTTGTATTACAGGAGATGGAAGTGTTTTACAGAACATTGCAGAAAAGCTTGGTGCTGTCATAGTAAAACACCCGCCAGTGGGAGGAAGATTTTCCACTTTTTCAGAAGTAGCTTTATTACCCGCTGCAATATGTGGTATAGATATCGATGATTTTTACAAAGGAGCTTTAGAATTTTACGCTCAGATTGATCAAAATAATCTTGCAATGCAAGTAGCAAATGTGATGTGGCAGCTAGAACAAAAAGGGATTGTAGATGTTTTCATGCCAATATATTCACACAGTCTTTTTCCGTTTAGTGGTTTGATAGTTCAACTTTGTCATGAAACCTTTGGTAAAGAACAAAAAGGTCAGACTTATTTTGCACATGAAGCACCAGAATCACAGCACCACACTAACCAAAGATTTTTTGGCGGGAGAAAAAACATTGCCGGTTTTTTCATTACCTTAGACAACTACAAAGGGGATAGTAAGACTGAAGTGCCGCATGGTTTACAGAGCATGCCTTTAAAAGATGGCTCTTTGTATGAACTGCACAAAATCCCTTTGTCTTACTCAATGTATTCAGAGTTTGAAGGGACTTGGGAAGATGCAGAGAAAAATGGTATTCCAATAGTGGCGCTTCATTTAACATCTGCAGAACCCAGAGAGATTGGTAGGTTTGTGGCTTTCTGGCAGTGCTACGCAGTATATTCAGCAATCTTACGTTCAGTAGATCCTTTTAATCAACATCAGGTTGAAAATTCTAAATTAATTTCTTGGGAACAAAGAAAAAAGTTTCATCGGGAATAACGGAACATGGCAAATATCTTCTTTAAACCTAATGCGGGTATTGATGAAATAGTCGCAAAGATTAATCAAGACCGGGGCACAGAAGTAACCCTAGTTTTTCCTAGTGGTTCAAAACTTTTTTCAGATCAAGCAAATCTAGAGATCTTAAAAACAAAGATTGATGAATTCGGTAAAAAAGTTTCTTTCTTTTTGCAAGATCAAAATCATGCACAGTTAGTTGCTGATGTGGGCTTTAGTGTTAGGGGGACACGCAGACCAGTAAAACCTAGACTTAGAGTGCAACCAAAAGTTGTTCAAGAAGTCATTGGACAACCAGAGCCAATCCAAGAGTTTGTTGCAGAGCCAATCATTCAAAGACCAACCCAACCAATCCTAGAACCTGTATATCACTCCAAACCCCGTATAATCAATGCTGAGGCTGTTAAAAAGAAAAGAAAAAAAAGAGGTTTGATTGCTTCAATTGTTGCAATTTTAATTATTGCTTTGCTTTTGGGTACTTTTGTTTTACCGCAAGTCAGCCTAACTATTTATGCACATAGTCAACCAATTAGCAGAGATTTAGAAATATCTTTGAGCAAAGATTTTAAAAGTGCAGACGCAAAGCAATTACAGCTACCAGCTCAAGTTATAGACAAAGATCAACAAGGGACTAAGGTTTTTAGCAGCACAGGTAAATTAAATGTTGGTATTAAAGCTAGAGGTATTTTAACAATTACAAACAATACAGGACAAACTTTAAAATTAAATTCAGCAACAACAGAGTTTAGTGTAGATAAAAGAGTATTTAGATTAGAAAAAGATGCTAGTGGTATCAAGCAGACCATGGATGTTTCAGTAATTGCAGATCAAGCAGGGGATGAATACAATATTCCTGCAGGCACGAGGTTTGAAATTTCAAACCAGGTTTTAGGTAAAGCGCCACAACTACTTTATGCCACAAATCTTAGTGCTATGTCTGGCGGAGTTTCCCGCTACACTGCATACATTTCTCAAGAAGACATTGATTCAGCAACCAATCAGCTTAAAGAAACATTATTCAATTCCGCTAAACAACAGCTTTTAAATTCCCAAGGATTAACATTAGATGAAGCTTTGTCATCTTTTGAAGTAAAAAATATTTCTTTTGACAAAAAAGTTGGTGATCAATCATTAAACTTTACAGGTACTGCATCAGGGCATCTTAAAGCAGTTGTTTATAGTTATGATGCTTTAAAGAAATTAATTGAACAGCGTGTTGTCTTAACATTAGAACAAGCTCAGGTTATGGCAGCTGACAAAAAAGAAGAAATTAAGGTTAGTTTTAAAAATGTTGATTTAACAAACGGCACAGCTTTAGCTTCCACCCACCTTGAGAGTGTTTTAGTCTCTAAGGTTGACCCAAAGGCTATTAAGGCAAATGTGCGTGGAAAATCACTTAGTGAGATCAAGGATCTATTGCTTTCAGACCCTAAAATTGACGGTTTAGACATAGAAATGAGCCCTTTTTGGGTAAAGAGTGCACCAGCCTTTTCAGGACGCGTTTTTGTGACAGTTACGACTAAGTAAACCCATGATTTTAAAGGTTTGACACATTTGGGCTTGTTTGATAGAATATTTCCACGAGAATTTAAGTTAAAACTTATTCCTACGAGCACTCAAGACTTTGGAAAGTCCGATAAAAGCAAGGAAACGATCGAATTAGATGGCAAGGTTGTGGAAACCTTACCTAATGCTTTGTTTCGTGTCCAAATTGATTCAGGTCAGATTATCCTAGCTCACATCGCAGGAAAGCTCAGAGTCAACAAGATTCGAGTGCTTCCTGGAGACAGAGTCATCGTAGAAGTAACCCCTTATGATTTAACTAGGGGCAGAATAATTAGAAGAATGCGTTAAAAATATGAAAGTAAGAGCAAGCGTTAAAAAAATGTGTAAAGATTGTAAGATTGTCCGTAGAAACGGCAAGCTTTTCGTTATCTGTCCTAAAACCCCTAAACATAAACAGAGACAAGGTTAAACTATGGCAAGAATAGCTGGGATCAATGTCCCAAATGAAAAAAGAATAGAAGCATCACTTCCATATATTTATGGAATTGGATTGCCTTTAGCAAAGAAGATTTTGAAAGCAACTGGAGTTGATGGTAACAAGAGAACCAAAGATTTAACTGAAGTTGAGTTAAACAAGCTCCGTGATTTCATTGAAAAGACCGGATACAAAGTAGAAGGTCAATTAAGACAGCAAATCCTTTTGAATATTAAGCGATTGAAAGAAATCGGTTCTTACCGCGGTGTTAGACATATCCGTGGTTTGCCTGTTCGTGGTCAGAGGACAAAGACTAACTCCAGAACTCGTAGAGGCAATGTTCGTAGAACAGCAGGTTCCGGTAGAAAATCAGCAAACGAAAAGACTTAATCTAAAAATATGGCAGAAGAAATCAAGACAACTGAAAATACCGAAAACAAAGCAGCAGAAACCACTGCTGTTAAGGCTGCTCCAAAGCGCAAGAAAAGCGCTAAGACAAAAGTTACCAGGGGCAAGGTATATGTTCAGTCAACATACAACAATACAATCATTTCGATTACAGATCCAGTTGGTAATGTAATTTCTTGGGGTTCAGCTGGTTTGGTTGGTTTTAAAGGATCCAAGAAATCAACTCCGTATGCAGCTCAGAAAACCATGGAAGATATAATCCAGAGGGTTAAAGACCGTGGTTTACAAGAAGTTGATGTTTTAGTTAAAGGTATTGGTTCAGGACGTGAATCAGCAGTCCGAGCATTACAAAGCTCTGGTTTAACTGTTCTGTCTATAAAAGATCAAACACCAATTCCACACGGTGGAGTAAGACCAAAGAAAGTGAGAAGAGTTTAATATGGCAAGATATACTGGACCAAAAGTAAAAAAAGCCCGTTCATTTGGCGAAGCTATTACAGCAAAAGATGCCAAAGTATTAATGAAGCGTAACTATGCTCCTGGCCAACATGGTCAAAGCAGAGGACGTGTTTCAGAATACGGCACTCAGCTTAAAGAAAAGCAGAAAGCAAAGTGGACTTACGGCATTTTAGAAAAGCAATTCAGAAAGTACTTTGAGGAAGCTTCTAAGAAAAAGGGAATTACCGGAGACGCTCTCTTACAAATCTTAGAATCAAGATTGGATAACATTGTATATCGCCTTGGCTTTGCAGAAACCAGAGCTCAAGCAAGACAACTTGTTTCTCACGGCTTCTTTGATGTTAATGGAAAGAAAGTAAACATTCCATCATACAGAACAAAAGTTGGTGAAACAGTAGCATTCAGAGAAAGCAAGAAAAAGAGCAAATACGTTGAAGTTCTAAAACAGAAGTTAAAGAATGCAAAGACTCAGGAATGGTTAGAACTAAATGCAGACACTCTTTCAGGAAAAGTATTGAGTGTACCAAACCAGGAACAGATTGAAAGCAGACTCAATACACAGTTAATCGTTGAATTGTACTCAAGATAATTTAATTAACGCCCTTAACAGGGCAAAGGGAGAACGCTAGTATAAGGTTTGAACGCGTCACGAACTAGGTCCACGTTTAAATCGAAAGCGAGCGTAACAAATGGAAGCTATTCCATTACCAAATCAGGTTAGTTTACTAGAGCAAGACGGTAACCGTTACACTTTTGTAATGGAACCTTTGTATCCAGGATATGGTGTGACTATTGGCAATACTTTGCGCCGTGTTTTACTTTCATCCATGCCCGGAGCTGCTGTTGTTGCAGTTAAGATGAAATGGGTTGATCATGAATTTTCAACAATCCCGAATGTCAAAGAAGATGTTGTTGAAATAATCCTAAACTTAAAACAGCTAAGATTAAAAGTACACACTGAAGAGCCTGTTAGACTTAGCTTGAAGGTTAAAGGCGAAAAGGTAGTTACTGCAGCAGATATTAAAGAGACAGATTTAGTTGAAGTTGTTAACAAAGATCTTTACATTGCAACACTTGATAACAAGAGCGCTGAATTAGACATGGAGTTAATCGTACAACAGGGCAGAGGATATGTTCCTGTAGAACAGCGTGAATCTGAAAAACTTGAAATCGTCATGATTGCAGTTGATGCAATTTATACCCCAATCAAAAACGTTAACTATGAAGTGCAAAACGTTCGTGTTGGCCAGATCACAAACTTTGATAAGTTAACTATCACTATGGAAACCGATGGCACTATCAATGGTCAGGAAGCATTAAACATTGCCGCACACATCTTAGTTGACCACTTTACAATGTTAGTTAATGATTCAGCAATTCCTGCAAATGCAACTTCTAGAGCAATAACCTCGGAAGCATTTGAAGCAAGCGCTGAAGGGGCTTCTGTAAAGACTTTAAACCTTTCTGTTAGAGCACAGAATGCTTTAGAAAAGAACGCAATTCAAACCGTAGAACAGTTACAAGCTATGACTGCTGAAGAAATCAAAGCTTTAGATGGTCTTGGTGAGAAGACTGCTACAGAAATCTTAGAAGTTTTAGGAAAGAGTATTTAAGAAATATATGCGACACAGAATTAATAAAACTAAGAAATTAGGTAGAGGTATGGATAACCGCAGAAAGCTTCTGCGTTCCATGGCTTCTGCTGTAATTGTCTACGAGCAAATTGAAACAACCCCTGCTAATGCAAAAGCATTACGTAGCTATGTTGATAAGATGATAACTAAAGGCAAGTTGAAGACCTTACACGGACACAGACAGTTGTTGGCTGATTTAAATACAAATGCTGCAAAAAAAGTAACCGAAGTTTTAGCTGAACGTTACAAGGGTCGTAAAGGTGGGTACACCAGAATTTTAATTTCTGGAAGATCCAAAGACGGAGCTAATAAATATATCGTGGAGCTTACCTAATTTTATGAAATCACAGAAAACTTACATCCCAAAAACTACCACTAGAGCTTGGCTAGAAATTGACGCTTCAGCAAAACCAGTTGGTCGTGTTGCCACAGTTATTGCTAACGCGCTCCGTGGTAAAGGCAAGAGAGATTTTACGCCGCATTTAGACATGGGTGACTTTGTTGTTGCAACCAACGTAGAAAATATCAAATTCACAGGTAGAAAAGTTGAACAAAAGAAATATCATCACTACTCAGGATATCCAGGTGGGTTAAGAACCAAGTCCTTAAAAAACTTGATTGCTGAAAAGCCCGAAGATGTATTAAGAAGAGCGGTTTTTAACATGATTGACGACCACAAACTACGCAAACCGATGATGCGCAGACTAAAGATGGTTAAGGGTGCAACTCACGAATTTAAGATTGATAAAAAGATATAACTAATATGGTAACTACTAAAAAAACCACAACTGAAAAGAAACCATCAGCAAAAACTGTTAAAAAGCCAAAAGCAGTTAAAGAGGTTGTTGCGGAAAAAGCTGCTCCAGTTCATGCAGAAAAGGTTCACACTGAAAAACCTGTTGCATCAACTGCAATTGGTCAGGTTAATCTTGCAGAGGGCAAATATGCTTGGGCAGTAGGCAGAAGAAAGACTTCTGTTGCTAATGTTCGTCTTTTTAAAGGAAAAGGAAAAAGCACAGTCAACAAAAAAGATATTGCAGTATACTTTGGCAATAAAGCGTTAGTTGAACAAGCATTTAAACCATTACAGCTTGCAGGCTTAGAAAACCAGGTTTATGTTTATGTTAATGTAAATGGTGGTGGTATTAACTCACAGTCACAGGCCTTAGCGCATGGTATTGCCACAGCTTTAGCAAAACATAACACTGAGTTTAGAAAAGTTCTTAAACAGAATGGACTCTTAACCCGTGATTCTAGAATGAAGGAAAGAAAGAAACCAGGGTTAAAACGTGCAAGACGTGGTCCACAGTGGGCAAAGAGATAATCGATATACACAAATTAACTCCCCTAGAAACAGGGGAGTTATGATATAATTAATAAGTAATTAAAAAAGAGGAAGAAACAAAATGCAATTCATTCCAAAATGGTTAGTACAAACCATTGCTGCAGCCGGCGCAACGCTTTTAGTTGTTTTGACTGTCAGCCAATTGTACACAGTAAAAAGCAAATTCAGAGAAATTGATGATAAACATATCATAAACATCTCTGCTGAAGGAAAAGTTACAGTTAAACCAGATCAAGCAATAATCAATGCTGGTGTTCAGACTGATGGTGTAACTGCAATTGATGCTCAGAATGCAAACACCAACCTTGCAAATAAAATGATTGCTTTCGTCAAAGGACAAGGTGTTGAAGACAAAGATGTTTCAACATCAGGTTACAACTTGTATCCTAAATATGATTACACCAAGGGTAATGGTCAGATCACAGGATACACTGCAAATCAAAGCGTCACAGTTAAGGTAAATGATTTAGAAAAAGTTGGTAAGATCTTAGATGGTTTAACAAAGAATGGTGCAAACCAAATCAACGGAGTTAACTATACTTTCCAGGATCCAGACAACTTTAGAGAACAAGCCCGTGAAGCTGCTTTAAAGAATGCTCGTGAGAAAGCAGAAAACCTTGCTCGTGCTGCAGGTGTTCGTTTAGGTAAATTGATTACCTTCTCTGAAAACTCTGGTGGTGTACCAATGCCTTACTATGCTGACAAAGGATATGGTATGGGCGGAGGTGGGGCTGCTGTACCAAGCGTAGAGCCTGGAGTTCAGGACATTACAGCTCAGATCTCAGTTTCCTACGAAATCTACTAGTAAAAGAATTTTAAAGACCCTCTGATTTACAGAGGGTCTTTTTTACTTGATTTTTTGTCAGTATTATGTTATCGTACAAAAGCCTCAAGCAGTCTAGATAATCGCTGGGTGCTCAAAAATCGAGCATCTAGAGGAAAGTCCGAACACCCCTAAGAGTAATCTTAGGAAGCAAGTTACTGGGAAATCCAGCCGGGAGGAGAGTGGGTTTGAAAAGTTCACGTGACTTTTCAAGAATGCTCAAAGCCCAGGGATAGTGCAACAGAAACATGTCGCCGATGGCTTCTTTATGAAGATCAGGTAAGAGTGAAATCGTGCGGTAAGAGCGCACGCGTTAACGCAGTGATGCGTTGGCGGTGAAAACCCAACTTGGTGCAAGGTCAAATAGGCCCTTTAATGGGCGGGTTGACCGCTTAGACAGATGATTATCCTCGACAGAATTCGGCTTACAGGATTGCTTGAGGCTTTAAATTATACATTACCGCATGAAACGCTCAGAGTTAATATTCAATATCGTATTAATCCCAGTAGACATCACCAGCTTGTTTTTAGCAGGCGTGATGTCTTTTTATATTCGTTTAAATCTAGAAGCATATTTCCCAGTACTTTTTAAGCCGGATTTAAAAGCTTTCATTATTAATCTTTTTGGTATCATTCCAATTCTCTTGGTAATCTTTGCTTTTGCTGGTTTGTATAATTTGAGGGGAACAAGAAAGTTTTCAAGTGAATTTTCTAGAATACTAGCAGCTATTACAATAGCTCTATTGTTAATTATTTTCATATTCTTCTTTGATCAGACCTTTTTTAACTCTAGATTAATAGTTTTGATTGGTTGGTTGGTCAGTATCATCTTTGTAGTTTTAGCAAGATATATTCTTAAAAAGATTCAAGTGGTTTTGTTAAAAAAAGGTTTGGGTTTACACAATCTAGTTGTTGTTGGTTCAGAGCAAAACATACATCCAATGCTAGAACAAATTAAAAATGACAAAAACTTCGGATATGAAATAGTTGCAGAAATACAAGCTGGGGAAAATGTTCTGGAAGAACTCGATCAAATATATCAAAAGCAAAAATTCGAAGAGCTTTTACAAGCAGATCCTTCCGCCCCGGCATATTTAAATGCCCAACTATTACAGTTTTCAAGGCAAAAAGGATTAACATTTAACTACTTACCTGATATTTTTGATGTTCAAAGAAATCACCTTGAAACATTGACTATTGATGGTATCCCAGTCATATCCATAAAGAACACGCCTTTAACTGGTTGGGGTAGTGTTGTTAAAAGAATCTTTGATATTTTTTTAGCATTAATTTCTTTGATCTTAACTTCACCTTTTTTCCTTGTGATTGCCATAGCAATTAAGCTTGATTCAAAAGGCAAGGTTTTCTATGCAGCACCGCGCGGCGGGCATAAAAAGGACTTTACTTTCTACAAATTCAGAACCATGTATTCGCATCTAAGCGTGGGGGAAGAATATGGCGGTGTCGAAGCAGAAAGAGTGCGTCAAGATCTTTGGAAACAAAATGCCAGAGGTGGAGAATCAGGCGCTTTCTTAAAGATTAAAGATGACCCAAGAGTTACTAGAGTTGGTAAAATACTTCGTAAAACAAAGCTTGATGAAATTCCTCAGTTTTTTAATGTTCTAAGAGGGGATATGAGCATGGTTGGACCAAGAGCACATGTCATTGATGAAGTTGATAGGTATCGTGATCAATACAGAAGAATTTTTTCAATAAAGCCGGGGATATTTGGACTTTCTCAGATTGCACAGATTTCATGGCCTGACCTTCCTTTTGAAGAAGAGATTAAGTTGAATACATACTACATTGAAAATTGGTCTGTTTGGTTAGATATTAAAATACTAGCAAAAAGTTTCTATTTCATCTTTCTAGGTAAAAAGAACAACGCTGATTATTAGTCCACACACATGAGAATCGCAATTGCACATGATTCCATCACGCAGTTGGGAGGAGCAGAACGGGTGCTAGAGGCTTTGCATGAGCTCTATCCAGAAGCACCTGTTTTTACTTTAGTCTACGACCAAAAATTAAAGGATCATTTTGTTGGTTGGACTATAGTTTCTTCGCCATTGCAATATCTATACAACTTCATTCCAAAGCTACAATACCTGCTTCCTTTAATCCCCCTGGCTTTAAATTCCTTCAACTTAAAAGATTTTGATTTGGTGATTTCTTCAAGTTCTAGTTTCATAAAAAATCTTAAAGTTCCAAAAGGAGTCAAACACATTAGTTATTGCCACACCCCAACCAGATTTTTGTGGCTAGAACAAAGAGAATATTTAAAAAAAGAAGTTCCAGGTTTCTTAAGACCAATCATTGCTTTGTATTTGAAGTGGTTAAAATCATGGGATTTTAAGCAAGCACAAAAAGTAGACTTCTTTTGGGCAAATTCTGAAAATGTCAGCGCAAGAATAAGGAAATACTATCACAGAGAATCAGAAGTGCTCTATCCTTGGGTTGATTTAACTAAGTTTTACCCAAGCACACCAAAGGAAGAATATTACTTAGTCGCAGGACGTTTACAAGCGCATAAGCGTGTTGATTTAGTCATTGAAGCTTTTAACAAGCTTGGCAAAGAATTGCACGTTATTGGAACAGGCAGAGACGAAAAGCATTTAAAAAGCATTGCTAAAGAAAACATATTCTTTTTGGGAAGAGTTGGTGATCAACAGTTATGTAATGAATATTCATCTGCTAAAGCATTTATTTTCCCTCAAGAAGAGGATTTTGGTTTAATGCCACTTGAAGCAAACGCAGCGGGCACCCCTGTGATTGCTTTTGGTAAAGGTGGTGCTTTAGAAACTGTTTTGCCAGATAAGACGGGGGTTTTCTTTAAGGAACAGAGATCGGATTCAATAATTCAAGCAATAACAGAATTTGAAAAAAAGACTTTTTCTGCAGAAGATCTTTTTGAACAGGCACAGCGTTTTAGCAAAGTGGTCTTTAAAGAACGAATCAAAGAGCTGCTTTTAAAAGAGGGGCTGCTATGAAGATAATGGTTGATTTAAGAAGTTTGATGGAAACAGGCGGAAAGATCTCTGGGGTTGAAAACTATCTCTTGAATGTTTTGCCTGAAATGATTAAAGCAGAAAACCCATTTGCTGGTTTTTACAACAGCTTCAAAGATGTTTTTATGCCAGGCTTTAAAGAAAATTTTAAAGTTGTTAGAAGATCAATTCCAAACAAGATTCTAAATACCAGTTTAGCTTTTCTTTCTTTGCCTAAGTTTGAAAAGCTTTTTGGTTCTTTTGATGTTTTGTGGATGCCAGACTTAAGACCTTTTGCCATAAACAAAAATACCAAGCTTGCAATAACCGCACATGATCTTTCACCAGTCTTGCATCCTGAGTACTATTCCCTTAAACGTCGCATTTGGCATTGGTTAATTAAGCATAAACGGTCTTTTAAGAGAGCAGATTTGATTTTTGCAATTTCCGAGTACACAAAAAATGACTTAATTGCCTTGGGAGTTGAGCCTCAGAAAATACAAGTTGTTAAACATGGTTTAAATCATGAGCTTTTTAATACCAACATTTCAGAAGAAAAAAAACGAGCAGTTAGAATTAAATACAAACTTCCTGAGAAATTTATTCTTTCTGTAAGTACAGTTGAACCACGAAAAAACATACAGGGTTTAATTTCAAGTTTTGAAAGGGTTGATGACCCAGACCTTTATCTAGTTATTGCCGGTCGCCTTGGTTGGCTTTACAAAGGGGTTTTAGAATTAGCAAACAATTCAAGCAAAAAAGAACGAATCATATTTCCAGGGTATGTTGATGAAGCAGACAAACCAGCTTTGATTTCGTCAGCACACATTGTTTGCTACCCGTCTTTTTATGAAGGTTTTGGTTTTGTTCCTTTGGAGGCCATGGCGTGTGCTGTACCTGTGATTACTTCTGCAAGAACGGCTATGGCAGAAATTTGTGCAGATACTGCATTGCTTGTAGAACCCATGCAATTACCAGAGCTTGTTAGTGCGATTAATGGGCTTAATACAGATCTTGAATTAAGAGAGCATTTTATTAAAAAAGGCTTAGCGCATGTTCAAGGTTTTTCCTGGCAACAGAGTGCTTCAGAGATATCAAGAGCTTTAATACAATTAGCAGAAAACAAAGTATAATAGAGATATATGAGAATAGGGATTGATTTAAGAATGGCAGGTTTGGAATATGGTATTGGCAGATACTCTTTTGAACTTGTCAGAAAAATAGTTGAGTTGGATAGAGAGAACGAGTATTTTCTTTTTGTTCGTGATTTAGAGTTGTTTGCAAAAACAAATTTTGAATTCAGACAAAATATTAATTTGATTAAAGCAGATTTTAAACACTATTCTTTTGCAGAGCAGTTTGGTTTTAGCAGGCTATTGAAGAAATACAATCTTGATTTAGTGCACTTTTTGAATTTCAATGTTCCTTTAATGTATGACAAACCTTTTGTTGTGACCATCCATGATGTCATTCATCATAGACTTCCAGGTACTAAAAAAAGTCATTTGCTACATCGTTTAGCTTACAGAGCTGTAATGCACCATGCTGTTTTTTCCTCTCGCCGGATTATAACGGTGTCTGAATTCTCTAAAAAAGAAATTATCGATATTTTTAAAGTACCAGCAAGTAAGATCACTGTAGTTTATGAAGCAGCAACAACTGTACCAATAACTGATTCTGATGTTTCGCAGGTTAAACAAAGGTTTGATATTTCAAAAGCATACCTTGTTTTCGTTGGAGTTATGGAAAGAAAAAAGAACCTGCTTAATTTAGCCAAAGCTTTTGATATATTAAAAGATAAGTTCAATCAGAATGTGCAGTTAGTGCTAGCAGGCAAGCAAGACCCACACTACCCTGAAATATCAGAACAACTAAAACTAATAAAATACCGCAAAGATTTAATTATGACTGGCGTAGTTTCAGAGAAAGAAAAATATGCTTTGTACAAAGGCGCTGAGGCTTTTGTCTCAGCATCGCTTTTTGAGGGTTTTGGTTTACCGGGTGTCGAAGCTATGAGCTTAGGCATTCCTTTAGTTGTTTCAAATACTGAGGTTTTTAATGAGATCTATGATAATGGGGCAATATATTTTGACCCGCTTGATCCTGAAGACATTGCTTTGAAGATAAACTTCTTACTTTCTGATGAAAAGTATCGATCGTTAATAGCTAACAATGCATATACCAGAGCGCAGTATTTTTCCTGGGATTTGGCTGCTAAAAAAACATTAGAAGTATATATTAATTGAAAAAGTATGAGGATATTACTAGTTGGTGGCGGAACAGGTGGTCCAGTTATCCCGTTGATCGCTGTACAACAAAAAATCAAAAAGGAAAAGAAAGATGCTAAGTTTTTGTTTGTGGGAACCAAAAACGGTCCTGAAAAACAAATGCTTGCTCAGTACAGCATTCCTTTCAAAAGCATTGCCGCTGGAAAACTTCGTAGGTATTTTTCTTTGCTGAATATACTTGCTCCTTTTTTTGTTCTCTTGGGTCTTGTGCAATCATTCAAGATTTTAAAGAAATTTAATCCTGATATTGTCTTTGCAGCAGGCGGGTATGTTGCAGTACCTGTAGTTTTTGCAGCTTGGGTTTTAAAGAAGAAAATAGTTATCCACCAGCAAGATTACGTTCCAAGCTTAACCAACAAGATCCTTTCTCCATTTGCAGACAAGATTACTGTCAGTTTTGAGCACTCGTTAAAAGATTTCTTAAGTGGTTCTGGAATATTTGGTTACAGTAAAAACGAACAACGTGTTCTTTGGACAGGCAATCCCTTTAGAGAAGAGTTAACTAAAGTAATGACTGAGGCAGAAATTAAAGCAGCACGCAAAGAATTTGGTTTAACAGAAGAAATGCCCGTGTTGTTAATATTCGGCGGGGCAACTGGCGCTGCTTCTTTGAATAAAATAGTTATGGAGGCCCTACCTGAATTAGTTAAGGTTGTTCAAGTTTTGCATAGCACGGGAAAAGGGAAGGCCATTGATTTTAAACACCCAAACTATCATTCCTTTGACCTCATTTCCAACATGCAGAGAGCTTATGCACTTTCAGATATAGTCATAGCTCGTGCTGGTATGTCTACGATAACTGAGCTTTCAGCACTAAAAAAAGCTGCGATCATAGTGCCAATGCCAGATTCACACCAGACAGAAAATGCCGGAATATTACTAGTTACTCAATCAGCACTTGTTGTACCACAAGCGACCTTAAATGGAGAAAGACTGTTGATGATTATACGCAAATTAATATATGACTGGGAGTATCAAAAAACCATAAAAGAAAATATTCACCATCTGATGCCACATAATGCAACTGAGAAGATTTCTAAGATAATACAAGAGCTATGTCAGAAATAGCAAAAACTAAACACAAAACAATTGCTCTAGCCATGGCAGGAGCTGGGGCTAGGGCTGTTATGTATTTTGGTATTTTAGATGTTTTCAAAGAAAATGGTATTGATATATCCATGTTTGCAACATGTAGCAGCGCATCTTTCGTTGCTTTGGCATATTCTTCAGGAACCTTGGATCTAATGAAACAAAGAGTTTTGAATATGGACAGCAAGGAGATGCGTGGTCTTTTTGAAACAAGCTTCAAAGGCGGTATTTTTTCTTTAAACAAGATAGATGCTGAGATGAAGAAATATATTCCATACACAAATCTTGAAGAGTTACCTGTGCCTGTTTCAGTTGTTGCTTCAGATATTGTGCACGGAGAAGAAGTTGTTTTTTCAATTGGAAATATTTCTAGAGCGGTCAAAGCCTCTTGTTCTATGCCTGGATTGTTTGAACCAGTTGTTTGGGGAAACCGAGTGCTCTTAGATGGTGGTTTGTTTAGTATAATCCCTGTGGAGGCAGCTAAAGCATCTGGTGCTGATTTGGTAATTGGTATTGATCTTGCAAGCACCAGAAACCTTTTTTCTGATCCTATTCTACATTTCAAGAGGGGTTGGAACTTTGTTTTTTGGCCTCTCTCTTTTTTGAAAAGAAGCTCATTTAAAGCATATGATAAAATAATCGGACCTAGAGAAGAGGTTCAGGCTAATATTGATGATATAAAGACGCCGAATCTTTTTTCTATACTAGATCGTTCCATGAACTACGCTATTAAAGAGCGAAGAAAAGCAGAATATTTTAATTGTGATATAGTAATAACCCCTAGTGTTAAGGGTTTTGGGGATATAGGTATTACAAAAGGTGAGGCAATGTATGCCGAAGGCAGGAGAGCTGCAGAGGAAGCAATGCCTTTGATTAAAAAACTTTTACGAAAATGATTTTAAATAATGTAAAGAAAATATATTTCATTGGTATTGGTGGAATTGGTATGTCTGCTGTTGCTGGTATTGCCAAAGCAAAAGGCTTTGAGGTTTCAGGCTCTGATTCAAGCGACGTATATGATCCATCTAAAGCGGTTTTGGATAAATATGCTGTTAGTTATCACATAGGTTTTGATTCAAAAAATATCACAGACTTTAACCTTTCAGTAAATGATCTGGTTGTTGCTGGTGCAGCGACAGATTTGGAGAACCCAGAGCTTCAGTATGCCAAAGCACAGAATTTTCAAATTAAAGGATACCCAGAATTACTTGGTTTGTTAGTTGCTGATAAAAAAAGAATTGTAGTAGTTGGTACACATGGCAAAGGTACAACCTCTGGATTAATTGCTTTTGCATTAAAAGCACTTGAAGATTCTGGATTTTTTGTTGGTGCTGTTTTGACAGATCTTCAAACCAACTTCTACTATGGTGCAGGTCCAAACTTTGTCATAGAAGGGGATGAATATAGATCGGGGGTTGATGATCCAAGACCAAAGTTTGCATATTACAACCCAGATTTATTATTGATTAATAATATTGAATTTGATCACCCAGATATATACAAGAATCTTGAGGCTTTCAAAGAGCCATTCAAGAAATTGGTTTCTGAAATGAAAGAAGATTCTGTAATTGTTTACAACGCAGACGATCTTAATGTTTCAGAAATCGTTGCTTTTAGTCGTGCTAAAAAAGTTCCTTTTTCACTAAAAGAACAGAAGAATTACAAGCTTCCTGGTAAAGCCTATGCTTACGACTATTTAGCAGCTAAAATCACTCTTGAAACTTTGGGTTTTGATTTTTCTTCCTTTGAAAAATACTTCCTTGAATATACAGGTGTCAAAAGACGCTATGAGTTAATTTATGAAAACAATGTTACAATCATTGATGATTATGCGCATCATCCAACAGCTGTCAGAGAAACACTGGAAGCAACTAAAGAAAAATATCCAAACAGGAGAATTGTTTGTTTCTTTGAACCACATACATATTCCAGAACAAAAGAAACGCTTTCTGATTTAAAAAAAGCTTTTCAGAGCGCAGACCTGGTATATATAGCAGAGGTATATCCTGCTAGAGAGCAAAAGTTAGCAAGTAGTATTACAGGTGCTGATGTAGTAAAAGCAATCTCTGAATATCACAAAAATGTTTTCTTTGTTTCAGACAAAGTTGATGCTTTAGAAAAATACAGAGCAGAAAAAAAAGAAGGAGACGTTGTCATAGTTATGGCAGTGGGTTCGTTTAATACATTAGTCTATGATCTTAAAAAAGAACTAGGAGCATCATAATATGCAAGAAAACATCGAACTTTCAAAATACACATCATTTAGAATCGGTGGTCCTGCTAGTTTTTTTGTTGAAGCAAAAACAGATGCGAATTTTCTTTCAGCCTTGAACTTTAGCAGAGAACACAATTTACCGTTTTTTGTTTTAGGTGGAGGTACAAACATATTAATCAATGATCAAGGTTTTAAAGGGGTGGTCATACGCAATCAAAGCAAAAACCTTTCTTTTGAAGATCAAGGAGAAGAGGGTTTAGTCATTGCAGATACTGGTAACGTTTTGGCTATGATAAACCAGTTTGGGAATAAAAATGGAGTTGTGGGCTTTGAAAAACTTGCTACGGTTCCAGGAACACTTGGAGGAGCCATTTACAACAATGCACACTGGAAAGATGATTTGCTTTCAAAGCATATAAAATGGGTGGATGTCATTGATCCAACAGATAAAGAGCTTAAGGTTAAGCGATTAGATATTACAGAGCTTGATTTTAAATATGATTCTTCTGTAATTAAAACAAAAAACCTCATAGCATTAAGAGCTGGAATTTTACTTTTTAAAGGTGATGTTTCAAAATCAAAGAAAATTTATGCAGAATACGTAAAAAGCAGAACAGAATCTCAACCATACGGCACACTAAACAGTGGTTGTATGTTCCAAAACATCTCTCAAAATCTTGGGCCTGGAAACCATGGCACTTCTGCAGGGTATTTGATAGACCAGGCTGGATTAAAGGGTTTAAAGATAGGTGGTGCACAGATCTCTGAAAAACACGGTAATTTCTTTATCAACACCGGAAATGCAAGTAGTGATGATATACTAAAATTAGCAGAAACATGTAAGGCAAAAGTAAAAGAAAAGTTTGGTGTAGAATTAGAATTTGAAGTTAAAATAGTTTAAGAAAGGAGAAAACAAAATGTCAGTCACAATAAAGAAGACAAACGCAAAGGTTAGTGCTTCAGAGCTCGCATATGTTAACAAGAATTTGGATAAGTTGAAGAATTTTTTAAGGTCTGAGAATAATATTCACGTTGAGCTACAAAATATAACAAAGCACAAGACAGGTTTAATTGCTCGTGCCGAAATAACTATAATGCCGAAACCAGGAATCTATGCAGACGCATTCGGGAATGATTTTTTCGAGGCAATAGATCTCTGCATTCCGAAGATTAAGGAACAGCTGATGAAGAACAAAGACAGGGTAGTATCGCAGAGAAGGCGACTAGGAGCTAAGAGGAAAAGAAGTGCATAAACGAACAGGACCCCGGCAATTGCTTGCAGGGGTCCTTTGTTCATGAGCAGATGCTTCTGAGCACGTTCTTGTCGCCATCACTCGCGAATGGCTTTTCAAGTACGTGCTTGAAGACGTTCGGATCGAATGTGTGGTTTGGATTGCCCGTCATGCCGAGCACGAGCTCTTCCGGAAATTTCTCCACGAATCGAGCTGCGACATCATTGCCGGTCCCGTCGCCGAGGTTGAAGTCGGACAGCAGGACAGCAAAATCGTCGTGCGCTTCGATGGCATTGATTGCTTCGCCAACACTTCCGGCGAATACCAACTGGACATTGGGATTCTGCCTGGTAAAGAGTCGACGGAGCATATTCCGGACCCACTCATCGTCTTCCACGACCAGTATCTTACTCAACGAAACATCCTCCTTGGTGGTTATACATATAATGCCATAAAGGGCTTAAAAAGTCAAGGTTTGATTTTTATTTCATGTTCGAATATTCAGTATTTAAGCCTTTTTCCTGTTGTTATTTCCCCTTAAAAACCATATAATATACGCATGTCATTTCTCGAAAAAATCTTTGGTGGTAATCAAAGAGTCGTTTCAAAACTACAAGGGGTTGTTGATGAGATTAATTCTTTAGAAGATCGTTTTAAGGACTTAAGAGATGATCAAATTAAAGAACAAGTAGCTTCTTGGAAGGCTTTGCTTTCTGATGAAAACGGTCCTAAAGATTACGAAGAACAAAAGAAAATATTAGAACAGATACTTCCTGAGGTTTTTGCTTTAACAAGAGAAGCAGCCAAACGCACAATTGGTCAGAGACACTATGATGTTCAGTTAATCGGTGGTATTACATTGCATCGCGGACAGATCGCTGAAATGAAAACCGGTGAAGGTAAAACCTTAACTGCAACTTTACCTTTAGTGCTGAATGCTTTAACCGGACGAGGTGCACACTTAGTTACTGTTAACGACTATTTGGCTCGTTGGCATGCATCTTTAATGGGCCCAATATATCACATGCTTGGTTTGTCTGTTTCTTCGATTCAACACCAACAGTCTTTTCTCTATGATCCAGAATATGCTCCTGAGGAAGAAGAAGTTAAACGTTTAGAGAGTGAAACGCAAGGTTTTGTTTTGGATGTTAAACACATGCGTACAATTTCTAGAAGAGAAGCATATGCTGCGGACATTACATACGGTACAAACAATGAATATGGTTTTGACTATCTTCGTGACAACATGGTTGGTGATTCTTCTCAAATGGTTCAGAGAGAGATGCACTATTCCATTGTTGACGAAGTGGACAGCATTTTAATCGATGAAGCACGAACTCCTTTAATCATTTCAGCACCTGATACTGATCCAACTGACAAGTACTATCGTTTTGCAGAGTTAGTTGAAAAACTAGAACATGGTCCTGATTACAGTATTGATGAAAAGAAAAAAGGTGTTGCTCTTTCAGAGGTAGGAATTGAAAAGCTAGAGAAGCTTTTGAATGTAAAAAATATTTACGAAGAGGAAGGTGTTTCAACAGTACACCATTTAGAGCAGGCCTTAAGAGCAAAAGCCTTATTTAAGCTTGATCGAGACTATGTTGTTCGTGATGGCGAGGTTGTTTTAGTAGATGAATTTACCGGACGTTTAATGTTTGGTAGAAGATATTCTGATGGTCTACACCAAGCAATTGAAGCTAAAGAAGGCGTTAAAATACAGCAAGAAAGCAAAACCCTAGCTACTGTTACTTTCCAAAATTATTTTAGAATGTACAAGAAACTTGCTGGTATGACAGGAACTGCTCTTACAGAAGCAGAAGAATTCTTTAGTATTTACAAACTAGAAGTAGTTGCAATTCCAACACATCGCCCGATGATTAGAGAAGACCGAGCAGATGCAGTTTACAAGTCTGAAAAAGGGAAGTTTGAAGCTATAACCCGTGAAGTTATTGAAAGACACAAAAAAGGACAACCACTACTCATTGGTACTGTTTCAATTCAAAAGAACGAGCTTTTAGCAGACCATTTAAGAAAAGCTGGTTTAACATTTGAGATATTAAATGCTAAGAACCACGAGCGTGAAGCACACATCATTTCCCAAGCAGGACGATTTGGAGCAATCACTGTTGCAACAAACATAGCGGGTCGTGGTGTTGATATTCTGCTGGGTGGAAACCCAGTTGACCCAGAAGAGGCAGAAAAAGTAAAACAAGCAGGTGGTTTACATATTTTAGGAACAGAAAGGCACGAATCTCGAAGAATTGATAACCAGTTAAGAGGACGTGCTGGTCGTCAAGGTGACCCTGGTTCTTCGCAGTTCTTTGTTTCCTTAGAAGATGATTTGATGCGTTTGTTTGGTGGAGACCGCTTACAAAGGTTAATGACAACCTTAGGTATTGAAGAAGATCAGCCAATCGAAGCAGGTTTAGTTTCAAAGTCTATCGAGCAAGCACAGAAAAAGATTGAAGGATTAAACTTTGATACCAGAAAACATGTTTTGGAATATGACGATGTCATGAACAAGCAAAGAGAAATCATCTACGGAAAACGAAAAGCTTGGCTTAAAGCAGAGCTTGATCATAAAGAAGAGATACTAGGTCTCATTGAAACAGAGGTCTCAGAGCTCATTAAAAATCATTTCTTAACAGAAAATGATATTCAAGAACTGCTTAATGCTCTGAATTCAATTTTCCCACTAGGTAATGAAGAAGCCGGTAAAATTGTTGAGATGACCAAACAGCCAGGTGATTCAGAATTTGCAATAACTGATTTCGCAGTTTCCTTAGCAAAACAAAGATATGAAGAAAAAGAAAAGTCCATGCCAGATCCAAATATCATGCGACAGATTGAAAGAGGAGTTTCGTTACAGGCATTGGATAACCTATGGATGGAGCATTTGGATACAATGGAACATCTAAGAGATTCTGTTGGTTTAAGAGGATATGGTCAAAGAGATCCGCTGGTTGAATACAAACGTGAATCTTTTGACCTATTCAGACGTTTGTTAACACAGATTAACTCCCAGATTGTATATACAATATATAAAGTAAGTTTACAGAAACAACCGGTTTCAGAATTACAGGAGCTAGCAAAAAATGCACAAGAAGTTTCAACAGAATCAACCACAGAAGATTCAGTAGAGAAAATAGGCAGGAATGATCCTTGTCCTTGTGGGTCGGGGAAAAAGTATAAAAAGTGTCATGGGAAGTAGCATAATAAAATGAATAGTGAAGTAAAAAGAAACGAAGTTTTTGGTTACGACGATTTTTTTGAAAGCAATCGAAAGAAACTAAAGCTAGACGGTTTTTCGGTTGCTCGAGTCATTGCCGAATACAAGGGAGCGTATAGGGTTAAAAATATGAGTGGTGAATATTTAGCAAAGATCACTGGAAAGCAAATGTTTAACGCCTCAACAAGAGAAGATTACCCTGCTGTCGGGGATTGGGTGGCAATCACTGAGCTTGATGCAAAGCAAGCTGTGATTCATGGGATGTTGCCAAGAAGAACAGCGATAAAAAGAAAATCAAAGAGGAGGAAGATGAGTTCATACAAAAAGAAATTAAAAAGCATGGACTGAAAATAGACACTAAACTCATGAATACCACGATTAT
>DAIEPO010000008.1 GCA_027348385.1 bacterium | reverse complement strand
ATACCTTTCGGTATGTTATCCGTGTGTACAGGGCAGGTTACCCACGCGTTACTCACCCGTCCGCCGCTCTTCTCCGAGGAGAATCGCTCGACTTGCATGTCTTAGGCACGCCGCCAGCGTTCATCCTGAGCCAGGATCAAACTCTTCAAAAAACTTTCTACAAAAAGTAAAAAGGTTAGAAGTGGTTGTTAAGTATGCGGTCGCCCCAATGAGGAGGCAGTTGCAGGGACTTAAGAACTTTTCTGGCGATAGTTTTTTACACCGTTGTTAGAAAACTATCAAACTATTTGTTCGCTATTATGCGAATAAAATTCATTGGATATTTACTAGATTGGGAAATCTAGAGTACATGTTTCATTTTATTGAAACATGTAGACGTAACATTTCTATCACTATTCATTTGCTTGCATATTCTTTTTTAAAAGTGCTTTTAAAGCTCTGGAGCGAATAAAAAACACGCAAAGATCGTTTGGTGTCTTTACAACCCTCCCTAAGTTGCCGAATGGTTATTCTGCCGCTTACTCCTATGTATATATTAAAAGCTTCAAACGTATCGATATTCTAAAGGATTTTAAGAACCCTGTCAACTCTCTCAAATCCTTCTTTATCCATAGTTTTTACACAATAAAACCCCCGATAAACGGGGGTTTAACAAAGTGTTTAATTAAGGGGCTATTTCCCTACAGTTAATCGAATGTCTTCTACCTGACCAGAACCTGCTAAACCAAACTTTGCTGTTGCATATTCTGGTGTTCTTTTAAGCACAAACAAAGCTTTTTCTGTTTTGTATTTAATAGTTGAACCAGTTTGATTTGCAGTCGCATTTAACGGATTACAGCTTGTTGCTTTGTATTTAATTAAGATGTCACAATTCTTTTTTGCTAAGCCACTAACTCCTGTTGCATTGTATGCAGCTGCGGTTAAGCCACTAAGATCTGGGCTTGCAACTGTACTTGAAAGATACAAAACTGCTTCTGCTTGCAAATCATCTACTTGTTGCATCTCTGCTTTGATTCCATTTGTAGCTAAGAAAACTAAAAGATCTGTTGCCATTTGTTGGCCCGCTTGTTTGATAAAGAGGGTGTCTTTAGTAACAGCAGGAAGAGTGCTTGCATTATCTGCAAAAACCAATTGATCTTTAAACTTATTCTGCAACAAACCTGTTAGTGGAGATTTAAATTCTTCAGGAACATTTGTCATTGCAAATCTGTAAGCGCTCGTATTTGGATTCTGCTCTGCTTGCTCTGATGGTATAGCAACATTTTCGCTATTATTGTTTGCTACCTTGTTTGAATAGATGCTTAAGGAAACAAAAACTATAATTAAAACAACGATTAAACTAGAAATAATCCAAACAAGCTTGCCTGAAATACCACCTGGTTTTGCAAAACTATGTCGTGGCTTTAACTCAAAACCAAATTTTTCAGGAACCAAGAAAGCAGCATCGTGCTTGTAGTCCCTAGGCTTTATATCCTGCATAATATCGCGTCTTTCAGCTTCTCGCTCTTCTTCATCAACTGGTTCTAGAGAATGATATCTGCTATGTATACTTTCTGCAGCAATTGGATCTATTACAGAATCCATCTGCACTGGTCCACCATTGTTTGGCAAAACAGAAAGATCAACCTGATCTTCAAGATCTGCCTTCTTTTTTCGCACTACTTTTTTCTTTGGTTTTGTTTTGGTTTCTTGCTCTGATTGCTCAGATGAAACCGATGTTTTTTTAGCCACGGTTTTTGTATCTTAATGACTATTTAGATAATACCTGCTTGTTTATAATTTTATCAACTAAACCATATTTCTTTGCTTCTTCTGCAGTCATGAAATAATCGCGGTCTGTGTCTTGTTCAATTTTTTTAATACTCTGTCCAGTGTGCTTGCTTAGAATCTCGTTTAACTGATTTTTGATACGTAACATTTCTTTTGCTTGAATCTCAACATCTTTCTGTTGTCCTTCAGCTCCACCCATAACCTGATGAATCAAAACTCTGGAGTTTGGTAAAGAGTATCTTTTTCCTTTTGTGCCTGAAGCAAGCAATACTGCTGCAGCTGATGCTGCTTGTCCGATACAGATTGTAGCAACATCACACCTCATGTACTGGATTGTGTCGTACAGAGCAAGCGCTGATGTTACAGAACCACCCGGAGAATTAATGTATATCTTAATATCTTCTTTAGGGTTCTCTGCTTCTAAGAACAAAAGTTGAGCAATGATCGTATTTGCTACATGATCATCAATTGGCTCACCTAAGAATATTATACGGTCTTTTAGCAATCTTGAATATATGTCATAGGCGCGCTCACCCATCGGTGCCTTGTCTATAACCATTGGAATTAACGGCATGTTATTCTCCTTTTTCAGAAGGATTTTCTTCAGGAGCTGCAGCAATATGCTCTTCTTCAGCAACTACTTCGCTTTCTCCTGCCTCAACTTCTCCCTCTGGAGTTATTTTCTCACCATTTATGTCTATTTTCCAGCCTGTTAAACGAGCGGCTAAACGGACGTTTTGTCCGGCTTTACCAATTGCTAAGGAAAGCTGGTCTTCTAAAACACCAACCTTAGCGCTTTTTTCTTCCATATCTAATTGAACGTTCAAAATCTTTGCTGGTGACAATGCATTTGCAATGAACTTAACTGGATCTTCATCCCATTCTATGATGTCAATTTTTTCTCCACCAATTTCTGCCATAACAGTCTGAACTCTGGTTCCTCGCTGACCAACACATGCACCGATTGGATCAATACCGTCTTGAGTTGAAGAAACTGCAATCTTGGTTCTTGAACCTGCTTCTCTAGCAATGGATTTTACTTCAACAGTGCCATTGTATATTTCAGGAACTTCTAATTCAAAAAGTTTTCTAACCATATCTGGATGACTTCTTGAAAGAGTAATCTTTGGTCCTTTTGCTGCTGATTCTACATGCAAAACCAAAACCTTCAAACGCTGGTTTGGAATATATTTTTCCCCTCTAATTTGTTCTGAAGGAAACAACACACCAGTTGCTTTACCTAAGTCAACTAAAACAGTATCACCTTCTACGCGTTGCACTGTTCCATTTTGTAGTGTTCTTTCTTTTGCTTTGTAATCTGAAAACATAACATTGCGTTCTGCCTCGCGTAGTTTTTGGATAATGACCTGCTTAGCAGTTTGAGCAGCAATACGCCCATAGCTTGTGCCATCTTTAGGAGTAATCTCTGTTTTTATCTCATCACCAAGTTTGTATTTTGTTGAAATCTCTTTAGCATCTTCTAAGTTAATCTCTTTTTGTGGATCAACTACTTCTTCAACAACAGTTTTAACATCAAAAACTTTTGTAGAAAGATGCTCTGGATTAAACTCCACAACAATGTTTTGATCTTTCTGACCATAGTCTTTTCTAAAAGCCGCAGCCAAAGAAGCTTCAATCATTGAAAGTATCTCTTCTCTGGATATTCCTTTTTCATCTTCGATTTGTTCTAAAGCCTGTTCAAACGCTTCATTCATATTTTTAAAACCCTTTGTGGTCAAACCACAGTTATATATTTAATTGTTCTGACTAGTTATTAAAAAACTGAAGTTTAAACTTCAGTTAAAATCAACTATTCCATCTACCTACAGTCTATTCCTTAAAAAGCATTTGGTCAACCGCCTTTCAAGAGCCCTTTACAAAACACTCAAAATATACTATGATGCTTCTTTGGAAGAACCTGAATAGTACCTGTTGAATCCCACCCGCAAAAAATCGAAGGAGAGAAGATGCACAGTGATGTTAGTGGAGCTATCACGCTCCACCCGACGGTTCACGTCCCGAGAGAGCATAGTGCTCCCCCTCTGACGGTCGCGCGTATCGTCAGCGCACCGGAAATGATCAGCGTGCGATTCCGCAGAAGCCGCTTCGGAAACACCGAGTCTCTGGAGATCAAGGACCGCAAGGTTCTGAAGAGCTTCATCGGGATTCAGCTGATGGTGCTGAACGAGACCATCGGCGAATGCTTCGGAATCGAACTATCTGAAGTGCTAACCAAGCACAACGGCGGCTGCCAAAGCTTCCTCCAAGCCATGGCAAAAGTTGCCGGGCTGGATGAAGATGCCCTGGCCACGATCCTGATGGATCACAACCATAGCGCCTTGGTGTTCATTCCCAAGGCCTGCACGACTTCTATCGTCATCACGGCGAAGAAGCTCGCCTGACACATCACTCTAAACGAAACGCTCCCCAAGGAATCCAAGGGGAGCGTTGTCGTTTGTATCTAATTAAAAATATTTTCTAAGCTGTTGTTCTTTCTCGTAATCTGCAAGTTGTTTCTTGTATTTGCCTCTGTAATATCGAAATATTGCCAGTGCCCAAATTAAACCAATTAAGTAAATCATTATTACAACAAAGTGGCTAGACATTCCAACAATATATTCATAGCGCAAGAAAGACCAAATCAGACCCAAGACACCAATTGTTGCAAACAAAGCGCGCCAGCGTTTTAACAAATTCTTTTTTAAACTATTCTTCTTAGAACGCATCCACAAAGCCATAAGGATTGATATGACTAGAAGCGCGACTGAAAGAACAAAAAAAAGTTTGTCTGTTCTGGAGATGCCGACAAACTGAGCAGTGTCAAACATCCATGTTTTTGTAAAAATATGTGAAAACATTGTTTCTTGTTATTTAATATATATTAAAGCGTAATGAAATGTGTCAGCAGGCATTTCTCCCTGAAGACGGAAACCAGACTTAGTAAGCATATCATTCATCTGTTGTTCTGAAACTCGGTCATTAATATTTGGTCCAAAGGGAAGTTTTTCTTTTTTCCACTCAATGACTATGATCCTGCCACCAGTTTTCAAAACTCTGTAAGTTTCTTTCAAAACGTTTCTTTGAAGCTTTGAAAGATGCAAGATACCGGAGAGAATAACCACATCGCAGGAATTATCTTTGATCTTAACACCTGGCAATTCAAGGTCATGTCTAACCGTATATATATTGTTTAAACCCTCGTGTTTTGCAGCTGATATTGTAGCCTCTAAGGCCTCTGTCTTTACATCAATTGCAAAAACCTGTCCTTCATTACCAACCATTAAAGCTGCAGCAACCGGGTAAAAACCATTGCCGCAACCAAAGTCTGCGACTGTTTCTCCTTTTTGTATGCCTGATGTTGCTAATATTTCTTTTGGATCTAAAAACCTAAGTTGTGTTTTTATATTCATTTGTTTTGTTTTAAACCTCAACTTCTTTATATATCTTCTCAACCTTTGTGGCAAGTCCATCCTCTGCTTCAATATATACTACATTAACCATTATTGGATTTGATTCCTCAACATCATAGACAAACTTTCCACCTAAGAATATCCCCAAGGAGTTTTGTATCGGAGCACCAAGTACTGAATTAACAGCACCAATCATACCAACATCTGAAACATGTCCTGTTCCTTTTGGTAGAATTCGTAAGTCTGCTGTTGGTGTATGCGTATGCGTACCTAGTATCGCTGTAGCTCTCCCATCAGTGTAAAAACCAAAAGCTTTCTTTTCGCTTGTTGCTTCAGCATGGAAATCAACAATGACTATATCTCCGGGTTGTTTGTGTTGAGCAATGATGTTGTCAAAATCAAAAAACGGATTTGAGATGCCAGAAGCAAACTGTGTTTCAAAAAACACTGTACCGTTGAGGTTTATGACTAAGTATCCTTGACCATCTTTAACAATACGTACAAAACCTCTGCCAGGGTATTCTCCTTGATAGTTATTTGGTCTGATTAAGCTTGGGTATTTTTCAAAGACTCCTGCAGACTCTGGTTTTTTGAAGATATGATTTCCTGAAGTGTATGCATCAATACCAAGTTCTGAAATTTCTGCCATGGTTTGAACAGTAACACCTTTACCATGTGCCAAGTTTTCAACATTAGCTATGACAAAATCAGGAGAGTATTTCTCTATTAACTCTGGCAAAACCAGGCGCAATGCTTTGCGGCCTGGTTTTCCAACTGCATCTCCAAAAAAAAGTATTTTCTTAGCGGGCATATTCTACAACGCGAGTTTCGCGGATTACGTTAACTTTAATTTCACCTGGATATTTAAGTTCGTTCTCAAAACGATTGGCAATATCACGAGCCAAGCGATGTGCTGCAAAATCATCAATCTTATCTGGTTTAACAAAGACACGAATTTCCCTTCCTGCCTGAATGGCATAGGTTTTTTCAACGCCTTCGTATGAATTTGCAATGTTTTCAAGATCTTCCAAACGCTTAACATAGTTTTCATAGGTGTCTTTACGAGCGCCTGGTCTTGCACCGGAAATATTGTCTGCAGCATCAATGATCGCAGATTCAATACCAGTGTACTCAGTATCACCATGGTGCGATGTGATCGCGTTTATAATCTTCTCGTTTAAGTTGAACTTCTCAGCAATTTTCTTTCCAATTTCAACGTGCGTGCCTTCCATGTCTTGGTCTAGTGCTTTACCAATATCGTGTAAAAGAGCACCTTGTTTTGAAATCATGACATCAGCACCCAATTCTTCTGCCATTAAAGCAGAAAGTTTAGCCATCTCGATGGAGTGTCTTAAGATGTTTTGACCGTATGATGTTCTAAAACGTAAGCGCCCAATTAACTGGATAAGCTTTGGAGGGAAGGAAGTAATACCTAGTTCATAGACTGCTTCTTCACCAGCTAGTTTAATCATCTCGCCAACTTCTTGTTTTGATTTCTCGTATGCTTCTTCAATTCTAGCCGGATGAATTCTACCGTCCTGCAAAAGTTTTTCTAAGGTCAACTTTGCAATCTGTCTTCTAATAGAGTTAAATCCTGAGATAACAACAGTGTCTGGAGAATCATCAATCAAGATTTCAACACCCATCATTTGTTCAAAGGTTCGGATGTTTCTACCTTCTTTACCAATGATTCTGCCTTTCATTTCCTCGTTTGGAATCTGAACTATTGTTGTTGTCGTTTCTGCAGTAACCTCAGAAGCACAACGCTCAATTGCGTGCGCAACAATCTCTTTTGCTTTTTTATCTGCTTCTTCTCTGGCATTAGCAACAATCTTTCTTTGTAAAGCAACCATTTCTTCTTTAAGTGCTTTCTCCATTGTTTCCAAGATCAGTTTTTTTGCTTCATCTCTGCTCATTGCAGAAATTTCTTCAAGTCTAGTAATCTGCTTTTGCTTAAACTCACGCATTTCTTCTTGAAGTTTGGTGATTTCTTCTTTTTTCTTTTCTAAATCAGCACGCTGAAGATCCAAGTTGTTAGACTTGGTTTCTAAATCTGCTTCTTTCTTTTCTGTTCTTTGTTCAAAACGAATTATCTGTTGGCGGAATTCAGCTTCTTGTTTTTTCGCTGCATCAATGATTTCTAAAGCCTGAGCTTTAGCGTCTAGAAGTACTTCTTTTTCTTTAGTCTTTGCCTCTTCAAGCAAGCTTTGAGCACGTGCTTCAGCATTGCCGATTTTCTTTGTCACTTGCGCCTTGCGGATGAGGTACCCGATAGCTAAGCCCAATACTAGCGCAAGCAGAGCGTATGTTAATTGCATAATAAAAGCCTTTACTAATGAAGTGTAGTAAAGTCTTTTTATGTGGTTTTTACGGGTATGCTGAAATTTTCAGTTTGAAACTAAATACGAGCTAGAACAATTCTTTTTGTAAGTTGAATTTGAAAAAAGGAAGAATTGATTGAAAATACATACTGTTTACCACTAAAAGACTGTAAATATGCTACACAATCAGATTAAATATTCATTAAATCCACTTTACCGCAAAAGTCGATTTTTGTCAAAGGGCTAATTGACCCAAGGGGACTAAGAGTTTAAGATGATGACAATACAAAAGAAAGGACAACTATGTACGAAGCAAAAAAATTCAACAGTATCAAAGAGTTGGATGGTATCTCCCAAAAAACCATGGAAGATCACTACAAGCTCTACGAAGGCTATGTAAAAAAAGCTAATGAGATTGAGGAAAAACTAAAAACCGTAGACAAAACATCAGCAAACCAAGTATATTCAGATTTAAGAGAATTAAAACTTGAATATTCCTTTGCAGTGGGTGGTGTAAAGAATCACGAAGTATATTTTGGTCATCTTGGTGGAACAGGCGCAGAACCAAGTGGTGCTTTACTTGAAATGATCAAAAGAGACTTTGGTTCTTTTGAGACTTGGAAAGAAGATTTAAAACAAACAGGTCTTGCAGCAAGAGGCTGGGTTTGGCTTGCATATGACTGGAATACAAACAAACTTTTTAACTATCTAGGTGATGCTCAAAATACTTTCCCAGTTTGGGATGCAAGTGTTTTACTTGCACTAGATACATATGAGCATGCTTACTGGGCAGACTATGGTACTGCTAGAGCTTCATACATTGATGCTTTCTTTAAAAACCTTGATTGGCGGGTTGTTGAAGAGAAGTTCAAAGCAATAGGTATAGACAAGTTTCTCTAAAGAAAAAGCCCCAGGATTTCTGGGGCTTTTATTATTTCTTCTTAGCTTTTGCTTTTTCTTTACCTTTTCTGAATCTTGGCTGATTATCCTGTTTTTTTCTAACGTAGTAAAGTTTGGCAACACTGACATCACCTTGCTTGATTACTTCAAGCTTAGCAATGTTTGGAGAATGCAAAGGATAGATGCGTTCTACACCAACTCCACTAGCTATCTTTCTAACAGTAAAGGTTGCGTTTGCTCCTTTACCACCTTTGCGAGCAATTACTAAACCTTCAAACATCTGGATTCTTTCTTTGTCGCCTTCTTTAATTTTCTGGTGCACTTTCACAGTCCATCCGGTTTTAAACTCTGGCATGTCTTGACGATGTTGTGCTGTGCTAATGTGTTTTACAATGGGCATTTGAATTTACAAATTAATATTCTTTGCTTTTAAACCTACTAATACTTTTTTTAAATCTTCAGGTAAATCAGAATGTGCTTCAACCCAAGTTTGGTCAGGAAGTTGCACTTCAATGTTGCTTGCATGCAAGAACTGTCTTTTGAGATCCAAGCCAAAGGTAGGATTACTCTTTGGACCATACAAAGCATCACCAATAATCGGAAAACCTAGAGATGAAAAGTGTACCCTAATCTGATGGGTACGTCCTGTGTGTAAGTTTACACGAACAAGTGTGAACTCGTCAATGCTTTTGCGGCCCTTGATCTGGCCTTGGATGTTTGGTAAGTATTCTAAAACCGTGTATTCAGTAACTGCTTCTTTGGGATCTTTTGGTAAATTAGTCGTCATTTTCCTGAAATCAGTTGCATGTCTGCCAATCGGGGTATTAATGAACCCGTGCTTTGAAGGTAGGTGTCCTGCTAACAAAGTAGTATATTGTTTTTTAACAGTACGTTCCTGAAATGAATTTTTAAGATGCTCAAACATTGCCTGGCTTTTAGCAACTAACAACACTCCAGAAGTGTCTTTGTCTAATCGGTGCACAATCCCAGGACGGATCTCGTCTTCACCTATAACTTTGATGTCCTTGTATTTATGTAAAAGTCCTTCTGCCAAGGTTACACCCTTGTATCCAGGAGCTGGATGTACAACCAAACCCGCTGGCTTGTCTATAATTAAAATATCTTTGTTCTCAAAAATTGTTTTGATGTTTAATTCTTTTGCTTGTATCTTTGATTCTTCAGTGTAGTCATACTCAACAACATCTCCAGATCTAACAACAAATTTTGCTTCTAAAACCTTTGCTTTGTTAACAAAAACAAGCCCAGCAGCAATATCTTTCTGGATTCTACTTCTTGAAACCTCTTTAAAGCTTTCGGCTAAAAATCGATCTAAGCGCAACTTGTTTTCTGTTACCTCAAACTTTTTCATTACCATTGTTTGTTAATCAAATCAGGTCTAACTTTTTTTGTTTTCTTCAAAGCCTGATCAGCACGCCAAATCTTAATTTTTTGATGATCTCCTGAAAGTAGAACTTTTGGCACGCGCAATGTTTTTTTACCGATCTTCAAAACTTCAGGTCTGGTATATTGCGGATACTCTAGAAGGTTTGAAGTCTTTCCGTCTTTTGAAAAACTCTCTCCTTGAATTGATTCTTCTTTACCAACAACTCCTGAAACAAAACGCGCGATTGTTTCGATCATCACCAAAGCCGCAAGTTCTCCGCCCATTAAAACATAATCGCCAATGGAATATTCTGCATCAACCAAAGAGGAAACACGTTCGTCAAAACCTTCGTATCTGCCACTGATGAATATTAAGCGGTCATTTTTTGCTAGTTTTTTTGCTTCTGTTTGAGAGAAAACTTTCCCTGCTGGAGTTAATAGTATGACTTTAGTTTTTTCTTTTTTCTTAGTTGTCTTTTTCAAAACCCCTTGTATAGCACGAGTTAAAACATCTGCCTTTAAAACCATACCAGCGCCACCACCATATGGTCTGCCATCAACAGTTTTGTGCGCATCAAAAGTATAGTCTCTAAGATTAAAGGCTTTAATTTGTAACAGTCTCTTTTTGATTGCCCGAGCAACTATACTGATCTTTTTGTAATCATCAATTAGCTCAGGAAATATGGTAATAACTTCAAATTTCATAATTAAATATTAACACAAAAACAGAAGCGCCGCAGACCCAGGATCGGATCATTGGCGCTTCGTTGTTTTGCGGCATAAAGCCGCGCTTGTTGTTCCTCCTTCAGTCTTCGCGTAACTGCCAGGAAACTGCTTGAGCGAACATGTAAACTCGCTGGTAGAAACGCTCTGGCATCTCCTCGAGGATGATCCCCGTGATAGGCCCCTCGGCAATCAGTCGTGCAAGAACCTCAATGATTGCGAACTTGCATGATCTTGAACGCGCCCATGTAGCGAGCCACTCCGACTGCATTCGCTTGAGTGCAACGAAGGGGTCGAGGTTGAAACGGGCGGCCTCCAGAGCCTTCCAGAAAATGGGATCTGCAAACCCCGGATGCGCAAACACCGGCGTCGCGACCGCAAACTTGCCACCATCGCGAATCATTGGAGCGAACTGCTCCAGAACGATCTGCAGCCCAACGACCTCGACGCTGAGCATCTCGGCAAGTGCCGGGGTCTGCTCGTAGACCTCGGTTCCCTTACGTAGCGCGTGCTGGCACTCCGCGAAGGAATGTCTCGACACGCCGTAGAAGATACCGTCGAGCTTCTCGTCCTCGCCGATCGCTTCCCGCACCTTCCCAGCAAGGTTGTGCACGCTACGATGGTCTGCGACATTGCACTGCAACAGCCCGCTCTCGGGCGAGTGGTGTCCAACACGATACATCACTGCTCCCTGAGTCTCAAGCTCAGACGCTACCGCAGAGCCGAGGGTGCCGGTGGCTCCCAGCACCATGAACTTCTTCCTGTTCGTCATGTTCGGAGCTCCCGGCCATCATGGCCGCGTTGAAATGTTCCAGATACTTTCCCTCTTAAGCATCATAGGAGCATAACAAAACCAGCTGCCTTTTACAAGGTACAGCTGGTTTTGATTCGCCTAACTAAATATTAGAGTTTAAACTCATCCATTGAGTCATCCAAACCATGTGTGGTTGGCTCAGCTGCATGAACTGGTCTCATTGAACCTTCTGGTTCATTGATTTTCAAGTTTACGCGAGCTTTTCTCTTTGCACCGACGACGCGTAGCAATGTTCTAATTGCTTTTGCAGTCTGTCCCTGACGTCCGATTACCTGACCCATATCCTGTTGATTCAAATGTAGAGTAATTAATACTCCCATTTCATCTACAGTACGTTCAGTCTTAACGTCATCAGGATGGTCAACAAGAGCTTTCACTATAAACTCGACAAACTGTTGATCCTGTTCTACTGACATATTCTTTACTGATTTCTGCTTTTTTAGCTTTACTTTCCGGCATTTCGACCTGGGTTAAGCCGTATATGCATATATTACTTTAAATGTTTCTTGGCGTCAAAAAAACCGCACTAAGCGGTTTTCTCTTCTGATACTTCAGCTTTTGCTTCTTCAGGTTGTACTTCGGTTGGAGCTTCAGGTGCTGCTGTAACTTCTGGTTCAGGAGTGGCTTCTGCAACTGGCGCTGTCTCAACTGGTGCTTCTTCTTTCTTTTTTGGAATATTGAAAGCTTTAACTTTCTCTGCTTTTAGAATTCCTTTTGTAACAAGAAGATTATGCACTGTTGGAGACATATCAATTCTCTGAGCAATCCAGTAGTTTAAACGTTCCTGGTCTTTTATAGCTAAATCTTTGCTATGTGGATTGTATGAACCCAAAACTTCTGCGATCTTTTTTGAAACAGAAGATTCTTTTTCTGCCAAAACAACTCTGAAATGAGAGTGGTTTCTCTTGCCTGTTCTTTGTAAACGAATAGTTAACATAATTTACTGAATATTTCTAGCTTTAATTGCTTGATAATGCTAACAAAAATGGTGACAGAAGTCAACCCTTAATCTTTGGATTTTAGATGCCTTCTGATGTAATACCCCAAAGCTAAGAGCAAAACTGCGACTATGACATAATCTATGTTTTTGAAATATTCATGAATTAATTGCCAATTCTGACCAAGTTTTAATCCAATATATCCTAAAAACAAAGACCAAACAAAAGAACCTATGAATGAAAGAGTTAAAAATGGCACTATCTTAACCCTAGCAATTCCAGCAGGAAAAGAAATGAAAGTTCTAACAACAGGTAAAACTCTGCCAATTAAATTAGCGAGCTGTCCGTGTTTCTGAAAAAATCTTTCAGCAGTATCTAAATCCTTGTGATTGATCAAAAAGTACTTACCGTATTTTTCAACTACTGGTCTACCGCCATAATATCCAATGTAATACAAAACAGCAGAACCAATCATTGAACCAAAAGCTCCTGCAAAAGATATTCCAAAAAGAGTAAAAGTTCCTGCAGAAACCAAAAATCCTGCAAACGGCATGATGATCTCAGAAGGAATTGGAATGGCTGATGATTCTAAAGCCATCAAAAAACCAACACCAGTATATCCACCAGCTGAGATGATGTCAGTAACAAAAGAAGTGATACTTTGAATTAAATGTTCCATTTTAGTTATTTAGCAAAAGCAGTTGCCTGCTCAATCTTAATTGAAAGCACTTTGGATATGCTATCATCTCCCATAGTAACACCATAAAGGGTGTGTCCTTGTTTCATTGTTTCTCTGTTATGCGTTACTGTAACAAATTGGGTGCTGTGTGCAAGAGTTCCTAAAATCTGAGCAAAACGAATTGTGTTTGCTTCATCTAAAGCAGCATCAACCTCATCTAGCATGACAAATGGTGAAGGGAAACAAGAAAGCAGAGCACAAAGCAAAGCAATGGAGGTTAAGGAGCGTTCTCCTCCTGAAAGCGCTGAAATGCTTGCCAGCTTCTTTCCTGGAGGCGTTGCTTTAATATCAATACCAACAATATCATCTGATCCCTTAACATATTTGGCTAAGAGTTTTTCTTCTGGTCTTAATTTAACATTTTCTGTAGTTTCGGCACTCTCTTCAGCAATTGCTTCTTCCTCAGCTTCTTGATTTGCTTTTTCTTCTTTTGCACGAACCGTGCTTAAGTAAGCACGTCCACCATTGAAAAGGATTCGGAAATAGCTTTCAAACTTTTCGTTGATGCGATTAAATGATTCATTGAACTGTTTTTTGATATATTCATCAAGCTCTTCAATAACAGATCTCAAATCTGCAATGCCTTTTTCTAAATCTTGAACCTGTCCGCTTAAGAAAGTGTAACGTTGTTCAGTTTCTTCGTATTCTTTCAAAGTTAATTCATCAATGCCACCAATCATGCTTAACTGATTTTGCAGTTTGTGAATCTTTTCTTCTAAAGCATTAGTTTTAGCCTGTACTTTTTGTTTTTGAATTTCTGCAAACCCTTCAGGATTTAAGGCATACTTTGCTTCTGAAACAACATTTTCTTTTTGTGTATCTAACTTTGCTTTTTCAATTTGCAACACAGAAATTTGATCTCTAAGTTTTGAAAGCTGATCCTGCTTGTTTCTCAAAGTGCGTTCTTCATCAAGCAACTCAGATTTCTTACTTTGCTCTTTCTGATGATAGCTGGCAATCTTTTGTTCTAAAACAGAAATTTCTTTGGCGAGATTTAATAGTTCTGTATTTAATGTCTTTTCCTGAGCCATCAATTGTTCAAAGTATTGATCAGCACTACTTGCACCTGCTTTCTGTAATTCTAAGTTCAGATGTAAAAGCTTTTGTTCAACCTTAGCAAGTTCAGCCTCTGAGTATTCTAAGGTTATACCCGTCTTTGATTTCTTTAGCTCCAAGTTATTTAACTCTTGAGAAATTCTATCTTTTTGAGCAAGTATTTCTGAAAGAATTTTTCTTTGTTTCTCAAAGTTAACAAAAGGGTTTTGTGCAAAATGCGTTGCTTTTTGTTTAAACTTTGAAAGATGACTCTTAAATTCTTGAGCGAAAGAAATGATCAAAGAGACATCAGATGCACGTTCAAGGTTTTGATAGAACTCATCAAACTTACGATCAAGCATCTCAACATCTTCTGAAAGCTCGTGAAAATTAAGGTTTTCTGGGTTATCCATATTTTGCTGAATATCTGTGAGTTTTTTGGATATTTCAGCAAATATCTGGTGTTGTCTTTCTAGTTGCTCAGTTATTTGTTTACGTTCTTGAGTTGCTCTTTCAATATCTGCATTTAAATGGTTTTTCTGATTTTCAAGATTGCTCTTTTCTAATCCCAAGGCTTTGCTATCCAAAGAAACGCCAACTGATTTTTCAGCATTAAGTTTCCCGCGAATCATGGCAACATCTTCCATGAGTTTGTTTTTCTTGTCCACCAGCTTTTTTATCTCTCCTTGAATCTGCTGGTATGCCAAAACCTCTGCCTTGTTATCACCTTCGCTCTTGTCTAAATTTAAACGGTGTTCTGATATTTCATTTTCCAGTTCTTTCTTTTGTTTTTCTAAAACTTCTATTTTTGAAGTCAAATCCAACAACGCTTCCTCAATCTGCCAATATTTGGTTGAGTAAAATTCGGTTTGAAAAGCTTTCAACTCTGTTTCAATCTCAGATCTTTCTTGCATGCGCTTTGCTTGTCTACGCAAAGATTTTAACCTAGGTTCAATTTCCTTAAGCAAATCTTGAACACGCATGGAGTTTTGAGCAGTCTGTTCTAAACGCTTTAAAGTTTTTTCTCTACGAATGTAGTATGTTTTTACACCACTTGCTTCATCAATTAAATTTTTTACTTCTGCAGGACCTGCTAAAACCATTTGATCAATCGTACCCTGACCAATGACCGTGTGTCTTGAAGTTCCAATGTTTGATTTTAAAACTAAATCAATGACATCTAGCAAACGAACTTTGTTACCATTGATCATGTAATCGGATTCACCACTTCGATCAATGCTTCTAGAAATTGAAACCTCAGAATAGTCTAGAGGGATTCTCTTATCGCTGTTGTCAAAGGTGACAGTAACAGTTGCAAAAGACATTTTTGATTTTTTTTCTGAACCAGCAAAAATGACGTCCTCGCTTTTTTTGCCGCGAAGTTGTTTTAAGCTTTGCTCTCCTAAGACCCAACGAATTGCATCAGCAACGTTTGATTTGCCTGATCCGTTTGGTCCTACAACAGCAGTAATGCCTTTTTCAAACTCTAAAGTAGTCTTGTTTGCAAAAGACTTGAAACCCTGAATTTCTAACCTTTTTAAATACATTTATTTGTGTTTCAGAATCTGTAATTTACCTGTTAATTATACCACACAAAACCTCCTTGACAATACAGTGTATTTATGTTAAAGTAATGTGTTCAGTTGTAATATTGCTGGATTGCTTACAAAAGCGGTCCGCACTTTCGCTGGATCGCACACTTCATACACCAACACTCACCCGAGGGTCCGATGCGGATCATCAAGGAACTGGTTCGCCTGGCCATGGTCATCAGCGTATTGATCATAGGCACCTGTCTGGTAACGATGCTCATTGGGATTCTCGCTGTCGGGGTCCTGAAAAACGAAACCGGGTGGCCTGACTTGATCGTCCTCATGACGTTGATCTCGATCTTCGTGGGTCTCAACGCCTGGTCTCGCGGCCCTGTCGACGAGAACGCACCAGACAACTCTCACCGAGGGAACTAACATGCGCTTCCTCCGTCGGCTCACCGCATGGCTCACCGCGCTAGCCAAAAACGTTCTCGGCATCATTGCCTGCATCGTCCTGGCAATCATCGCCATCGCGCTCGACAACCTGTACGACTTCTGGGATGACGTCAAAGATGATCTAGAGAAGTACGCTGCGCGCACTGCGCTCGCTCTGCTGATCTGGATCATTGGGTTTGCCGAAATCGTGCATGGCCAAGCAGCGATCGGGTACTTCTTCCTTCTGCTCGGGATAATCCCCGGCTTCCCGCTCCTTCGGTTCGTGTTTGTCTCGTTCGTGCAGACATCTCGAGAGCGAATGCGCTGGCACTACCTCGACAAGGGATGGTGATCTCTGAAGTGTGCGTCTGCCCCGGCTTGATCAATCTGATCAATGTCCGGGGCTTTCGCATATATATACAAAAAATCCGGAAACATTTCCGGATTTTAATTTACTCTTTTATTAAAACTGGTTTTCTTTTAAAGCGTTTTCTGCTGCAGCTACTTCTGCTTCTTGTTTTGAAGGTCCTTTGCCTTCTCCAACTCTTGTATTACCAATGAATACACCAACTAAGAAAACTTTGTCATGATCAGGTCCTTGTTCTGAGATGACCTGGTAGGTTGGAGTAACACCTTGTTTCTCCTGTATTATTTCCTGTAACTTACTCTTTGGATCAAGATATGTTCCTTCATTGATGATCAAAGGAAGTTCAACAATAATATCTCTTAAAACAAACTCCTTTGCCACTTCATAACCTGAATCTAAATATATTGCTCCGATGACTGCTTCCAGTGCGTTTGCTAATATTACTTGTCTTGCTCTGCCGGTGTCTTTTGCTTCACCTTTGCTCATTAACAAAAATTCTTCTAGTTTTAGTTTTCTAGCAATTTCTGAAAGCATTCTGTAGTTAACAAGCGCTGAGCGAAAATTTGTTAATTCTCCCTCTGGATGCGGATAGTTTTCATAAAGGTATCTTGTGGAAATTAGCTCTAAGACTGCATCACCTAAAAACTCTAAACGTTCATTGTGAGGCAAACGAAAATCCCTGTTCTCGTTAAGGTAAGAACGGTGTGTAACCGCTGTCATCAAAAGATCAGGGTTGTTAAACTTAACTTTTAAATTTTTCTCCAGTTCCTTTATATCCATATGTTTCTGGTGGGCGGTATAGGATTTGAACCTATGACCCTCTCTACGTCAAAGAGATGCTCTACCACTGAGCTAACCGCCCGCGTGTTGTCCAACCGGTTTTGCGTCCTTTATATACTTTGCTTTAACTATATCTAAGAAAAATATGGTCCAAGCAAAATTGGTAAAAACATTTAATATTGCATTTACCAAAAGAAGTGCGAAACTCAAAACTATTATTAATGCTAGAATGATCGCTGCAAACCATTGCAGTGATAATGATTTTACCAGAATAATAGGTAAGTATGCAAGCACTCCGATGAATCCAAACAGCGCTGCTGAGAGAAAGAAGAAAAAGAAATACACCACAAAAAGCATCACGAACAAAGCAATAACCTGCTGCCAAAATACAGCAAGTAAATCAAAAGAACTCTTGAAAGCTTGAACTACTTTTAATTTGTATATGACTATGTAGCAGCAGGCAAAAATGTTTACTAACGACAAAACAACAATTATTGGCGTAAAGATCAACAAGGCTCCAAGGATTAGAATAAAGCCTCTATACTCAAAACCATTTCTAAAGACTAGCCACAAAGGCAGAGCAAGCCAGGCAAAGAAAAAGATGATTACAGCATTTGTAAAAAGCCCTGCTAGAAAAACTTGCCACACTGATTTAGTAGCATGTTTTAATGCTGAACGGAAATTAACAGTTTCGTCATGTTCCAATTGCTCAGCTGCAAAGATGATTGATGCTCTGGCAAGTGCACCAACAAACGAAGTTAGCGCTATTACCAAGACTAATCCAATGATTGAAAAGATTAACTCTAAAGGATTATTTAAAATGTAATTTAAAATGTATCTGTAATATCGATCTAAATGGTCTGCATTTAAATCAACTCTTCTAACAAAGTTCATGACCCCCCAGCCTGTCAGGAAAAAACCAAAAAACCATAAAGACCTATGGTTTTTTGTGTATCTATACGCTTTTGTTAATATCTCAGAAAGGCTTAACATATGACCTTCCTTTAACTATTTCTTAGTTTCTTTGTGTACGTGTTCAACTGCTACCTCATCTGGGTGTTTCAATTTATGGGGTGGAATAATATCGCGGACTAAAGCTGTGTACTCATCTTGTTCTAGAGTTTCTTGCTCGACCAGTTTTTTCGCGATTATATCAAGCCTATCACGATGTTTCTTCAAGATCGCAAGTGCAACCTCATATCCTTCTTGCATGATCTTTGATATCTCTTTATCAATTTTTGCTGCTACTTCTTCAGAATAGTTGCGCTGTTCTGCTAAGTCTCTGCCCAAGAAAACCATTTCATGAGTATCACCAAAAGTCATTGGACCCATTTCATCACTCATGCCATACATAGTTACTAACCTACGCGCTAGTGCAGTTGATACTTTCAAATCACTTGAAGCACCTGTGGTTTGTTCATTAAAAACTAATTTTTCTGCTGCTAGTCCTGCTAAAGAAACTGCGATGTCTTCTAAGAACTCGCTCTTGGTGTGTAAGTGTTTATCTTCTGAAGGAACTTTCATGGTATAGCCTGCTGCGCGACCTCGGCTGATAACTGAAACTTTATGTACAGGATCTGCGTTTGGTAAAACAGAAGCAACTAAAGCATGTCCGCCTTCGTGATATGCGGTTACTTCTTTTTCTTTTTTGGAAAGAAGATGACTCTTTCTTTCAGGGCCAAGCATAACTTTTTCAATGGCTTCTTTTAAATTATGTTCTGTAACTTCTTTGTTGTTTGCACGGGCTGCCAAAATCGCTGCTTCGTTAATAAGGTTGGAAAGATCTGCGCCTGAAAAACCAGCAGTTCTCTCAGCTATTTTTCTCAAGTTAACATTAGCTGCCAAAGGCTTGCCTTTAGCATGCACGATTAAAATTTGTTCTCTGTCATTAATATCTGGGGGGTCTATTACGACCTGTCTGTCAAAACGACCTGGTCGGAGTAATGCCGGATCTAGTACATCTGGTCTGTTGGTTGCAGAAATGACTATGACGTTGGTATCTGTATCAAAACCGTCCATTTCAACTAAGATCTGGTTTAAAGTTTGCTCACGTTCATCATGTGAACCACCCAAACCTGCACCTCTTTGTCTGCCCACTGCATCTATTTCATCAATGAAAACAATACAAGGAGCGTGACGCTTTGCTTTTTTGAAAAGATCTCTAACACGAGAGGCTCCGACTCCAACAAACATCTCTACGAATTCAGAACCAGACATATGGAAGAAAGGCACATTAGCTTCTCCAGCAACTGCTCTGGCTAGTAATGTTTTACCAACACCAGGAGAACCCAAAAGTAAAACTCCTTTTGGAATTCTTGCACCTAGTTGCAAAAACTTTTGTGGGTATTTCAAAAACTCAACTACTTCTTTTAGTTCTTCTTTTGCTTCCTTTACCCCAGCAACATCTGCAAAGGTTACTTTCTTTTTTCTATCATCCTGTAATCTTGCGCCTGACTGTCCAAAGGACATTGCTTTGTTGTTAGCACCCTGAACATTGCGCATCATGAAATAAATTAAAACAATGAAAATGAGGAAGGGTAATAGGAAAGGAAGGATTGTACTAAAGATTGTTGCAACCGGTCCTCTAACTAAAGGTGTAATATCTATCGCGTTAATTTTATCTGCTGCTACGCCTCTATTTTTTAAGGTATCAAAAAGAGAAACGCTTTTTTCTTTGGTAGTTATTTCCTTGGTACCATCTTTTAATGTAACTAAAAGGCTGGTATCAGATTCACTGATCTCTATTTTTACAACCTCTCCTTTATTTATCTGTTCAACAACTGCGCTTAATCCCACTTCTTTGGTTTTCACGCCACTGCTAAAACTTGCTGCAACCAGCGCTATACCAACAAAAATCAAAACTACTATGCCTGCATTCTTAAAAAATTTACTCATATTTCTTCTTTAAATATATTATCTATTATCTCTTTGGTGCCGACGGAGAGACTTGAACTCTCACTCCCGTTAGGGAACATGCTCCTAAGGCATGCGCGTATGCCAATTCCGCCACGTCGGCCTAAGTGTTTGGCTTAATGAATATTAACATTAGTTGAGGAATTAAAAAAGCCCCAGAAAGGGGCTTTTTTAAAAGGTCATTAAAAGCCAAGGAATGCATCTTTGCTTGCGGTATTAACAGCAATACGAACGATCGTATATGCCAAGATTACAATAACTAAACCTATAACTGCGTTAACCAATGTTTGTCTGCCTTTGCCAGCAACTTCTTCATTACCTGCTGAGGTGATGTATCGGAAACCACCAACGACAATGAACAAGATTGCAAAGCTTGCTGATACTGAAAGAATTATATTAATAATTCTAACCAACAAAGTATTTACAGTATCATCTCTACTGGAACGCCCTCCTGTCACCGGGATGCATAGTCCTGTTTTTGGATCAGGTTCGAATACAGTGCCTTCTTTCATAACTCCTGAAACAGAATTACCGCAGATATTTGCTGCACTAGAAGCCCCTAGCGCTAGAGGTGAAAAAGCAAAAAGACTTGTTCCACCTAAAATTAAAGCAAATGCTAATGTTAAAATCTTTTTTTTCATTTTTTCACCTCGCTCTCTTAAAAGAGTAATTTATGTTAATTAGGTTGGGGAACCTGCAGTGTTGCCAGTATTAGTTACAGTTCTTGCAACTACCTGAACAATTACGTAAGAAAGAATAATAACGACAATACCTATTAAGGCATTAATAATCGTTGCTCTTCCTTTTCCTGCTACTTCTTCGTTACCTGCTGAGGTGATGTATCGGAAACCGCCAATAACTAAGAATAATACGGCAACCAAGAAAGCAACTCCCAATAGAATGTTCAAGACTTTAACAATTATATCGTTAACGCTTGTATTCGAAGCATCGCAACGCAATGCGCCTCCAAATGAACTACAACCTGGGGTTGAAGGCAGGTTAGTAAGATCAGCTAAAGCAAAAGCTGTTGGAGTTAGCACTAATGCTAATGCCAGGATTACTTCGCCGACTTTTAGGAAATTAATTTTGCTTAGTTTCAAATTTCTCACCCCCTTCCATGTCTTAAATTATACAATAATAATTAACAAAAAGGAAATTATCTACTTAAAAACCAGGGCCCATTGATTCTGTGGTGCTAAAGGTCTTGTCTATCTTAATGACTGAACAACCTGCGCCTGGATCATATTCTAAATGCACAATAACATTTGAGTCTGTTTCTCCGCTTCTAATTAAAGGTTCTGAAAAACCTGCAGCCCAATTCAAGACAGCTGAAAAATTGTCACCATTTAATGCCATGTCATCAACTATCTCTGGCTTCACATCAAAAAGGTTTGTCTTATTGGTACCTAAAACAGAGTGTGTAACTAATGCAGAACCTTTAACTCTTGCTCCAGTAAAATCTGGGCATGTCGCCTCAATATCTTTTGCTGAACCGCTTGCATTCACAATTAAGGCACCATCAGCCTTGGCTGTTAACAAGATTCCTGAAACAAGATTAGAATATGCAGCCTGAGGAGAACCAGCTCCCCCTGCTGGTGCTGCAGGCGGGTTTGGTTGACCAGGATTTGTCGAGGAAGCGGATGGATTAAAACTATTTGAAAAAGTATTAACTGAAACACGGATTATCGTGTAAGAAAGCATAGCAATAACTAAACCAATAATCGCATTGGTTATTGTTTGTCTGCCTTTTGAAGCTGCTTCTTCATTTCCATTTGAAGTAACGTATCTAAAGCCTCCAATAACTACAAAGAGAACAGAGATTACTGCAATGATACTTAACAAAAGATTAACTGTGTACAAAGCTAGCTCGTTTAAGCTACAAATCTTTGTGTGGAAAAGTGGGGCAAGTAAACCCAAGGACTGTTCTGTCCCAGGACACTGCGGATCAATTTGCGCAGATGCCATTACTGGCATTGCTGCTATGGTGATGAAGAAAAGTATTGAAAAGAGTTTTTTCATAATTATCTTGTTACTGCTGTTTCAATGATGGCTGCGATTGAATATGCAAGCAAGGCTAAAACAATTCCTACCACAGCCCAGGAAATAGATGTTTTTGCTCCTTTAACGGCTTCTTCATTTCCTTGGGAACTTACTATGATGAAAGCAGAAATTACGACTGTGACAATAGCCATGGAAGAAATACCTATCAAGATATACTGAATCAATCGATACACCAACTCTCCAAGGTTTTTGTCAGGAAGCGGATTGCAGAGCTTTGAATCTGTGGTGTTAAAACCGTCAATCTCACAAGACCCACCATTATTGCTCCCCACCTTGGTCGCTGATGCAGATCCAGATAGATTAAAGCTTAAAGATTGGCTGTTTGTTGTAGCATTGTCAGCGGACACAGTTACTGTTGTTTTGAAATCACCAATTTTCTTTAAAACTGCTTTTGCATTAAACATTCGAAACTGAGTCTTTGCTTTAATATCCCCCACCAAAAATCCATTAGCATATGCGGTATCGACTAGCACCATGTATGCAGCATCAGGTACAATCTTAATTCTTACATTTGAAAAATCATATGTAGCATTACTGTTGATGGTAACTCGAAACATGATCTCATCACCAGCTTCTGGTTTAACCTTTGAAAGCAAGTCTGTTTTAGTGCTATCAAAAACATCTACTGAAAAATCAACCTTAGGCTGTGCTGCCAAGGTCAAAAGTGGCATTGTCAAAACAGAAGAAACCAACCCAATTGCTGCTAATATTTTTATGAGATTTTTTTTCATATTATTCCCCAAAAATGTTTTTACCTAATGGAATTCGTACATTAACTCCAAAGATATCACCAAAGAATGTCATCACTGTTAAGTATGCGCCAAAAATTAAAACCATTCCAGTGATACTGTGTCCAATCTGTGTTTTAGCCTCTGTTAAAGCAGTTTCATTGCCTTTGAAAACCGCCATGATGTACCCTGCAACAGCAAGTTTAAAGACCAAGTATGCTGTAGATATTCCAACCAAGAAGTTTATAATCCTGCCAATTTGTTTGTAGATATCTTTAGGGGCACACATGCCTGCCAAGTCACGCTGTGCTTGCTCATCTTTGTACCACTGATCTTGTTTGTCTTTGTATTCAACACCATTCTTTGGATGCTGAATCAGCCAATCCTGGTATGTTTGAATTTGTTCTGGAGTAGAATTACCACAAACAGTTAAACCAGAACCTTTTGTGTTAACTGGGTCTGCTGCAAAAACTGAACCCACAGTAAAAAGATTGAAAGCTAATAATATGGCGAAAATCTTGATTTTTGTTTTTGAGTTCATTTGCGATCTCTTTCCTTTATTATACCACAAATAATCGCTTTTCTAGCTATTGCCCTAGCCCTGATATCTTTTGAGCTGCTGTAGAAATCGCATTTTCAATGCTTCTGCCCCTTAAAATAATGTCATCTATCATACTCTGGAAGATATTATCAGCTTTGACCTGGTCTTTTTTGTAGAAAGACTTAGCTGTCAGGTTTGCTGATGCAAAAACTCCGATCTCTGGATCACCAATCTGTTCATTGATGATATCTTTTCTTGGAGCAGGCAATTTATGCACTAAGTAGTATTTCTTTAAGACATCTTTGCTGGTCATGGTCTTGATGAAATTCCAAGCTGTATTTGGATTTTTTGTTTGTTTAGAAACTGCAAAGCCCCAGTAGTTTGCAAAGTTAACTAATGTTTGAATTTTGTCGGGTTGAGGAACTGGTGCAATATCATAATTTAAATTTGGTGCTTTCTGAGCAATAAGATCACGAGCATAGTAATATCCATACATGTATCCAAGCTCGCCATTTGCAAATGCATCAATGGAATAATTAGAGCGACTGTTCCAAGTGTAGTTATCTGCTGTTGGGTTAGCAAAGCTGGTGTAAAAACTTAAAGCATCTGATGCTGGGAAAAAAGAACTGCCGTCTTTTTGTGTAATCGCTTGATCAAATGTTGGCTGAGAAAAATCACTGCTGTATGGTTGTACTCTGTCTTGTAGCATTAAGAGATACAAAATATCAACCGCGCGATTAATGTTTGCGTTTGTACCTAGTGCAACTCCTGACCTGTTAAAGAAAGAGCCTGCACCTCTGTTTGTAATTCTCTCACTCTGATTTTTTAATTCCTGCCAGGTTGTTGCAGGAACTGCGATGCTGGCACTACCTAAAATATCTTTGTTGTAATACAAAGCTAAACTATCCATTGAAATTGGTGCTGCCCAAATTTTGTTGTCTAAAACAAAGTCTGAATACACAACGTCTACAAAAGAATTTTTGTAATCTCTTAAAGAAACTAAGTTTTCTGGCGCTGGTAAAAGTTTGTTCTGGTATTTAGGCAACCAATCATTATGTATGACAAAAATATCTGGACCTTCGTTAATTGCTAAAGCATTAATTAAATCGTTTTCGTATGAATCAACATTGTGCTGTGAGTACTCTACCTGAACGTTGGGGTTATTCTTGTTGAATTCTTCGATAAAAGGACGCATTCCTTCAGTGGTTTCAAAAGTTCCCCAAATATTTAAAGTCAGTTGTTGATTGGTGTTTCCGCCACTTGAAGAGCCTCCTCTGATGAAGAAAAACCAAACTAACAAGGCAATAACTAAGATTGCCCCAACAGCCCCCGCTATCCAATATATCTTTGTTTTGTCCATTTTGTTTCTAAAGGTTACTTACAAAACAATTCTAGCATATTCTGATGTTTAACTCTAAAAGAAAACAGCAAAACCAATTACTTTAATCCAAGGAAATCCGCTGAGGCAGATTTTTGAAAGCGGAGGCTCGAGACGTGCTCTGATCCGCTCTTTGATTTCTTTTTTGAAACGTCTGCGAGTAAGAGACCTTCTAGACCCGAAGATATATTGCGCGTTTCACGGAAAGAAGAGTAAATGTTTTTGCTGTCATATACATATACTCTGCGAGGATTAAAAAATCCTTAACTTTTAATTAACTCTTCTTTTGAAAAGAACAGAAAGAGTATTCCTAGAATTATGAAAAAATCTGCAACATTAAAAACCCCGGTATGAATATGAATGAAATCAATCACAAAACCATTTAAAATACGCTCTCCGATATTTGATACTGCTCCTGAGATGATTAAAACAAAACCTAGTTTGTCTAAAATTCTCTTGTTTTCTTTTTTAACAAACCAGCTTAATAACAAGCCTATGAGAACAATGTATGTTAGATACATTAAAAAACTCGGTACTTCTAAACTAAAAGCAAAGTTTTCGTTTCTAAAAATCAAAGCACTCTGTTCTGTTAAAACAAAGTGCTTGGTGAATTGATCGAGGAGGAGGAATAAAAAAAACAAAAAGGAATAGATTAATTTTTCCTTGATGTTTTTCATTTTGTTATTCAATTAAAGAATCAGCCCAAGGCAAAGCCTCTAGTCTTGCTTCAGGAATATCTTGTCCATCTGCTGCTACACCATAACTACCATCTTCAATGCGCTTTAGAGCTGCTTCGATTTTTTCAAGATCTGCTTTAAGTGTTGCTGCAATATCCTGACTTACTTCGTCTGCAACAACTTCTTGAGCATTTTCATCATCCTCATCGCCCATTTCAGTATGTGCTGAAAGTTCATTTAATTCATCTGAAAGACGTTCTTTCTCTTCTAACAATCTTTCTTTCATTTTTTCAACAAATTCTTTAGAATGCATTTTTTTCGTTACGTTTTAATTACATAGGTATTATATATCAAAAAAAGAGCCTGACAAGCTCTTCAAAAAAACTCCCTAAGATATGCAAAAAGGCCCTGCGGCAAGCTCATAAAATAAATTTTAAGCCCCGAGGGCCTTTATAGTCGATTTCGGCGACTTCTCCCCGCATTAGATGCAGGGCTTAAACCTTTTAAGCCCTAAACCTAATGCAGGAGGAAATACATGCATAGAAACCAACTGTACC
>DAIEPO010000007.1 GCA_027348385.1 bacterium | reverse complement strand
AAGGTTGTTTGGCCAACCAAACAACAGACCCTAAGATACACTGGTGTAGTCATCGCTTTTTCAGTTTTAGTAGCAGCAGTATTAGCTGCAGCTGATTATGGTTTGATTAAAGGTTTAGAAAAGATCGTCGAAAGATAGTCTATGTTACCTCCAGGACACATTGCAGCAGGGTATTTGACTGCAAAGGTTCTTACTAGCTCCTTACAATACAATTTAACTGCAAGCCAAATTAATGAACTTTCATTAATTGGAGCAATTGTTGGCTTTCTACCTGATCTAGATTTTTTCTTTGCTTTTGCAAAGCTAAAAGCATTTAGGATAGATAATCAGGTTGTTAACCACAGAAAGTTGTTTCCGCATGCGCCAATCCTTTGGTTAATTGCAGGATTAATAATTTTCTTTCTAACAAGCTCTGATTTTGGCAAAGCTTTAGGTTTAGTTGTTTGGTTAAGCTCCTGGTCACACTTCATTCTTGATTCTGAGTGGGGGATTATGTGGCTTTGGCCAGCAACAAAAAGGTTCTTTCCTTTTTCCGAAGCTTACTATTCTAGAAAGTATCAGTTTAAACAGAAAGAAGAAAAGAGTTTTTTAAAGTATTGGTTTAATTTAGTGGTTAAAGAGTATTCTAGTTTTAGAGGTTCAATTGAAATATTTATAGTTTTAATAGCATTAATAGTTCTCTTTTAGAGATATGTCACGACAACAAGTTACAGGCGAAAAACATTGGTATGTGTTACACACGTATTCTGGTTATGAAGATAGCGTTGCTTTTAATTTAAAACAACGTATTGAATCAATGGGCATGGAAGACAAAATCTTTGATGTGATTGTACCAAAAGAAAAGAAAATCAAGATCAGAGATGGTAAAAGAACCACAGTTGAAGAAAAAATCTTCCCGGGTTATGTTTTAGTTGAGATGATTGTTACAGATGATTCCTGGTATGTTGTGAGAAATACGCCTAATGTTACAGGTTTCGTAGGTAGCGGCACTATTCCAACCCCAATTTCAGATGATGAGATTAAGTCTTTGCAGAAACGCATGGGTGTTGAAGAACCTAAGTTTAAGGTTGATTTTGTTGTCAACGATTTAGTTAGAATGATGGATGGACCTTTTAAGGATTATGAAGGTAAGGTTTCTGAGGTAGACGAAGCTAAAGGTAAGGTTAAGGTCTTAGTTTCAATCTTTGGTAGAGAAACCCCTGTGGAATTAGATTTCCTTCAGGTTAAGAAGATTTAATATATAATTAAGCCAGATTACTGGCAAAGAAAGGGTGGTTGGCGAAAATATCGTCTCGCAGCTTTAAAAACTGCTACCACAATAAACAATGGCAAAAAAGATAAAGGCAATGGTAAAACTCCAGTTACAAGCTGGAAAAGCAACACCAGCTCCACCAGTTGGTACAGCTCTTGGACCCCATGGGATTAATATCGGCGAGTTTACTAAGCAGTTTAATGAAAAAACTGCCCCAATGGGTGATTTAATCATTCCTGCTGAAGTAACTATTTTTGAAGATCGTTCTTTTAGTTTCATTTTAAAGACTCCTCCTGCTTCTGTGTTAATTAGAAAAGCAATTGGTTTGGAAAAGGGTTCAGCAAATCCTTTGAAGAACAAAGTTGGTAAGATTTCTAAAGCAAAGGTAAGAGAAATCGCTGAAAGAAAAATGCCTGACTTAAACGCAAACGATTTATCAGCAGCAGAAAAAATAGTTGCAGGCACAGCTCGTTCCATGGGTGTTGAAGTTATAGACTAACAAGTTAAATAATTAAACAAAAATATATGACTTGGATCAAAAAAGCATATCTCTACGTTGTTTCCTTGGTTTCCTTAATCATAATTATGATTGGGGCAATAACTTTGCTGAACATGGGCTTGAAAATCATGCTTAATGCAGATGAATATTATCCGTATCCAATGATGGCTGTTAACTGTCAGACAGTGCCTGCTGAAAGAGGTACTGATGTGAAAGCCACAGAATGCGATCCTGCTTACCAAGCAAAGCAGCAAGAGTATGAAAAAAAGAACCAACAGCAGCAGAGAAAGAGAGACATCGCACAATCTCTAGCAATGATCATAGTTGGTGCCCCTGTCTTCTATTACCACTGGAAACTTGCTCGCAAGGAAGCATAAAATATATTAATTAATTTGTGGGAGCGAATATTTCGCGAAAAACCACTAAGTCGAAAGGACGAGTATGACAAATATTTCTAAACGCCAAAAGGCAAATATGGCTAAAGTAGACCGCACGAAAGTGTATTCTGCTACTGAAGCTATTGAATTAGTAAAGCAAACTGCTAACACTAAATTCAAAGGCACTGTTGAAGTGCATGTAAGATTAGGTATTGATCCTAAGAAAACAGATCAAGGTGTTAGAGGTTCAATTTCTCTACCTCATGGTACTGGTAAAACAAAGCGCGTTGCAGCCTTTGTTACTGAGGCTAAGGAAAAAGAAGCTAAAGAAGCAGGTGCTTCTTTAATTGGTGGTGCTGATTTAATCAAGACCATCAAAGAAACAGAAAAAACAGACTTTGATATGGCAGTTGCAGAACCAGCTATGATGAAATTAATGGCGCCAATTGCAAAGATTTTGGGTCAAAGAGGTTTAATGCCTAACCCAAAAACAGGTACTGTTACTGAAAACATTGCTGGAATCATTAAAGAGATTAATGCTGGAAAGATTGATTTTAAAAATGATGATTCGGGAAATGTTCATCAGATAATCGGCAAGACTGATTTTGATTCAGAAAAGTTAGTTGCAAACTTAAAAACTTTCATTGATGCGTTGAATGCTTCTAAGCCAAGCACGGTTAAGAAAGTGTTCATTACAAATATTGTTGTCAATGCTTCAATGGGTCCTGGTATTAAAGTTAAGATCTAAACATATGATTCTCTCTGACAGAGATATTAAAAAAGCAATCACTTCAGGAAGAATAAAGATAACGCCGGCACCAGATTTTGAAGTTCAGCTTGGTTCTTGTTCCATAGATTTACATCTTGGAAACAGATTTCGAGTTTTTAAGAAATCTAGTTTCCCATACATAGACCTCAAAGGGCCTGTGGATATTAAAGAGATTATGGAAGAGATTGTTGTTAAAAAAGGCGAGGCTTTCATAATGCAGCCAGGGGACTTTGCTTTAGTAACAACAGTTGAGAACCTCGAGCTGCCTCATGACCTATTAGGTCGTATTGAAGGCAGGAGCTCTCTTGGTCGCTTGGGGATTATTGTGCACGGTACAGCTTCAATTTTTGACGCTGGCTGGAATGGTAAACCAACCATGGAACTTGGTAATTTAGGCACCATGCCAATTGCACTGTATCCTGGAATGAGGATTTGTGCTTTTACTTTTGAAGAGTTAACTAGTAAAGTTGATGTGCCATATGGTAGCAAGAAGAATAACAAGTATGCAGGGCAGAAAAGTCCACTTGCTTCTAAGTTACACGAAGAAATTAGGACAACACCTAAAAAAGTAGTTAAAGTAAAGAAAGTTTCAAAGAAAAAACGAAGATAATTTAAAACCCCGGAAATCCGGGGTTTTTGTTACTTTACTAAATCTTTGAATGTGAACTTAATTCCATTTTCTTCGTCTGTCTCTTCGTACAAAACAGTTTTGAAGATATGGTCATAGGCAGGGAAGTATGCATCGCCCTCTGCTTGCTCGTGCACTATTGTTAAATAGAGCTTGTCAGCAAAAGGAAGGCTTTCCGTATATACTTGCGCTCCACCGATAACAAAGATTTCTTCAGAACCAACACCAGAATCTTTCGCAATTCTTAAAGCATCTTCAAGAGTGTGTGCTACTGCTGCATTTGGTAGAGTGTATTCTTGGTTCCTGCTAATGACAATGTTAAAGCGGTTGGGTAGAGCTTTGCCAATAGACCTGTATGTATTTCTTCCCATTATTACCGGATGCCCTTTGGTTATATCCCTAAACCTTTTTTGATCTCTAGAGATTTTCCAGATCAGTTCATTATCTTTTCCTAAAACTCTATTTTCTGATATTGCTGCTATGATGCTAATCATTTAATTTTTCTTAGTGAAGTCAATTCTGTCAGCTTCATTAAAACCACCAGCAACAGTTAATTCACCTTTAAGTGTTGGGTGTGGATCATATCCTTGAAGATCAAAGTGTTCTGGTTTAATGCTATCAATATCTCTGATGCTTGGATCAATAGTTAGAATAGGGAAGGCTTTTGGCTCTCTAGTTAACTGTTCGTTGACTTGTTCAAAGTGGTTTGCATAAATATGTGCATCACCAAATGTATGTACAAATTCCCCAACTTCATAACCGCAAACGTGTGCAATTATTTGAGTTAGCAAAGCATAACTTGCAATGTTAAAGGGGACACCTAAAAACATATCAGCACTTCTTTGGTAAAGCTGGCAAGAAAGCTTGTTATCATTAACGTTAAAATGCACCAGGATGTGGCAAAGTGGAAAGCTTAAAGCTTCTCCGGGTAATGCCATGGAATACAGATATTCTGGGTTCCATACTGAGAAAACGTGGTGTTTTCTGTGTGGGTAAGCCTTAAGTTCACCAATGATCCAAGAGATTTGATCTATGGTCCTGCCGTTTTTAGCAGGCCATCTTCTCCAAAGCTCACCATAGATCTTTGGTAGATCACCCCATTTTTCTGCAAAAGCAGAGTCTTCTTTAATCTTTTGAATGAACTCTTGTTGAGTAAGAACAGGTTGTTCTCCTTTGTCAGAGATTTTTTTGTAGGACTTGAATGGATAGTCATCCCAAATGTGTACATCATTATCCACCAGGTATTTTATATTTGAGCTTCCTGAAAGAAACCAAAGTAATTCGTGTAAAACCCCTTTCCAGTAAACTCGTTTAGTGGTTAGTAGGGGAAAGCCTTTTGAAAGGTCAAAGCGTATTTGTCTACCAAAAACGCTTTTTAGACCCATACCTGTGTTGTGGTCTTTTTTTTCTGAGCCATTTGCGAGAATGTCTCTTAAGAGCCCTAAGTATTGTTGTTCTGGATGTTGGATATCCATAACTTTACCTTTCCGCTTTGGTTTAGCCGCAGCGATAATTTATTATTCTATCTCAAAGGTTTTTTCAGTACCGTAATAGTCTTGCCAGTTGTCGTTGTAGAATGCAAACATTCTTTCTAAACGATCTTGAGGTAGTTCTTGTATTTCTAACTCTTTTAACATTTCTCGAAGCAGTGCTTTAGTAGGCTCTACTTTTTCAAGTTCAGTTTCTGTTTTTTCAAACTCAGCTAAATATCCATAGCCCGCGTTCTTATCAATACTTACCGCCGTATCTTTGTAGGTATAATCTGTTCTTTCACGAGACCATTTCGCCTGGTAGTTAAAGCCAGATGCGAGTATTAGGTTGTCTAACTGTTCTAAAGACATATCCATCAATGCTTCAAACTCTAGTCTAGCTGTGCCATTAGAGCTGGTTGTTTCATCAACAGATGCTTTAACGACTAAAATGACTTTACCATCTGCAAAGCGTGTTCTCACTGAAAAAGTCTTTGCTTTTTCAACCACTTCCTTAAACTGATTCTTTTTTTCTTCAGGAACATGGGTTTCAAGCTTTTGGTAGAGACTCTGAAGATTGCCGTCTTTGAAATAGTGGTTGAGTTGTTTGTGCGAGCCACGAGCGACCATGTTTGGATCTAGCTCTTTCATTTTTTGGACCAGTTTTTCGGCATTTGAAGTATTACCCAGTAAGCTCTTTAGCTCAATTTCATAGCTGTTTTTGTTCATTTGTATCCTTCTTCTCCCGTTATTTCCTTTAATTATATCATATGCCCAAAAAACATATTTAATATATACTTAAGGCATGATATACATAGGTATTACAGGACAATTACTTTCAGGAAAATCCACAGCCAGTAAGTTTTTAGAAGAAAACTTTAATGCTGAGCTTTTTCATTTTTCGAGGTTTTTAGGCAGTCTTCTGGAGCTTTTAGATTTGGAAAGAAGCAGAAAAAATCTTCAGGATCTAGGGTTGTTCATAAAAGAAACATATGGGCAAAATATTTTAGTTAAAACTGCTTTGGAATACTCTAAAGATTCTAAAGCTGATATATATTTAATGGATGGGTTAAGAAACAAAGATGATATCCTTGCTTTGAAAGAAATGCCTAACTCAAAAATCATTTACATTAAAGCTAAACCAGAGGTTAGGTATACTAGAATGCTTGAACGTGGTGAAAAAGCTGGTGAGAAACAATTAAGTTTTGAAGAGTTTTTAGAATCTGAAAAACATGATGTTGATGTTCAGCTGTTGGAGTTAGAGAAGTATGCGGATGTTGTGGTTGATAACAACGGCACAAGAGAGGAGTTAGAAAAAGAATTAAGAAAGGCTTTGCTATGAAAATAATTGGACTTGTTGGACCAAAACGTTCTGGTAAAGATACTGTTGCAGAATATATCCAAGAAAAGTATGGCGCAAAGATTCATGCGCATTCAGAAATATATAACCAGATACTAAAGCTTTTGAAGATTCCTAATACTCGGATGAATATAATCAAGTTAGTTGGGCTGCGTGATGTGTTTGGTGCTGATGTTTTAATTAATGCGCTAAACAAAAAAATTCGCGAGGATAATGCTGAACTTGAGGTCATAACTGGTATTCGTTTTCAAAACGAATTTGATAACATCAAAGCATATCCAGAAAGCTTGATGATCTATGTTGATGCGCCTGTTGAGCAAAGATATCAAAGACAGCTTTTAAATCATCAGTATCAAGGAGACCAAAGCATGAGCTTTGATGAATTTAAGGATATTGAGGCAAAGCAGCCAACTGAGGTCCATATTGCGGAATTAGGTAAAAAATGCGAATATATATTACTAAATGATAATGGGAGAGAAGAACTTTACAAGCAGGTAGATAACATATTAAAGCAGCATGAAATTAAGCCTAAAGTCTAAGGTAAAAAAAGAAAAAGGTAAGTTCATAGTCATTGACGGTATTGATGGCTCTGGTAAAGCAACTCAAGCCAAACTCTTAGCAGAGACACTTCAAAAAGAAGGTTTTGAAGTTGCGGTTGCTGATTTTCCTCAGTATGGGAAAAAATCCGCAGGACCTTTAGAAGAATATTTGAACGGTGCCTATGGTAAATCAAACCCATATATTGCTTCACTGCTTTTTGCGGTTGATAGATATGATGGAAGTTTTTGGATTAGAGAACAGCTAGAAGCAGGAAAAATCGTCATTTCAAATAGGTATGTCACAGCAAATGCAGGACATCAAGGAAGTAACATTGAAAGCAGCGCTGAAAGAGTTAGATATTTCAAATGGTTGGATAACTTGGAGTATACTTTGTTTCAATTACCAAAACCAGATTTAAACTTAATATTACATGTGCCTGCTAAAATAGCTCAGAAATTAGTTGATAGAAAAAGCAAAGAGCAGAGAAAATATGTTAATGGTAAAAAAAGAGATTTGTTAGAAGCTGATTTAGAGCATTTAGAGAAAGCAGAGTTAGTCTTCATGCAGATTGCTGAGCTTTTTCCAAACACTAAATACATTGAATGTGTTGAAAATGGTAAACTACTTGCACCAGATCAAATACATAACAAAATTTGGAACTTAGTTAGAAGATTGGCATTAAATAAGAAATAGTATGGTCAAGAAAAGAGATATTGAGTTTTTGTATGAACTTGGTTCATTAAGAAACATTCAAAGAGGTTGGCGTCAGCATTTTGGCATGGATGTTGCAAATGATTTAGAACACACCATTCGTGTAGTTTGGATTGCTTTGCTAATTGCACGTATGGAAGGTGTTAAAGATGAAGAGAAGGTCATAAAAATGGCATTAGTACATGACATGGCAGAAACTAGGGTTTCAGATCATAGTTATGTTCAAAAAGTGTATGTCCAAGCTGATGAAGACTCAGCAGCTAATGATCTTTTTGGTGGCACAAGTTTCGAAAACTTAAATGATCAAACATTGAAAGAATATGAAGAAAGAGAATGCATTGAAGCAAAGATTGTTAAAGATGCAGATAATCTAGACGTTGATTTAGAGATGCGAGAATTAGAACAAAAAGGCTCTAAGCTCCCAAGTAAGTGGTTAGCAAACAGATCACTTGTTAGAAACCAAAAACTATATACTGAATCAGCTAAGAAAATCTGGGACTCTTTGAATGAAGTTGATGTTGATTCTTGGCATATGGAAACTAATAAATGGAACAGGATCCCTGACGCAGGAAAATAATGGCAGAAACAAACACCAAAACATTACAAGTTGGAGTTAAAGCACTACTTTTAAACAAAGAGGGTAAGTATTTAATTCTGCACCGAAATATTGAAGTATACCCAGAGGTTAATAATCCCTGGGATATAGTTGGGGGAAGAATAGACCCGGGGACTTCTTTGCTTGATAATTTAAAGCGTGAAATATTCGAAGAAACTAAGCTTGAGCTCCTAGACACACCAAAATTGATCGCTGCTCAAGATATTTTAAAAGAAGACAAACATGTTGTTAGATTAACGTATATTGCAAATATTGAAGGTGAACCAGTTTTAGAAACAGAGCACGATGCTTTCAAATGGCTTAGTCTAGAGCAGCTAAAAGCCTTGCCTGGTTTAGATAGCTATGTTAAAAAAGTAATAAACGAACTTTAATGCACGAACTATTAAAAAATATTCAAGGTTTACTTTCGGAAATACAGAACCTGAAGGAGCGTCTTTGACCTTGAAACTAAGAAACAAAAAATCAAAAAGCTAGAAGAGGAAATGCAGGGCGGTAGTTTTTGGGCTGATCAACAAACAGCAAAAGCTAAGTCTGAACAGTACAACGCGCTTAAATCAGAGTCTGATTTCTGGAACAAGCTTCAAAAAGACGTTGAAGATCTTTTTGTCATATCTTCGGAACTATTTAAAAACGGCACTGTTGCAGCAGGGGACAAAGAGGATCTTGAAAAACAGTTACAAGAAGCAAAAAATGCGTTTTTAAAAGCAAGGATCCAAGCTTTCTTTTCTAAGAAATATGATGACCATGGCGCAATTTTAAGCATCCATGCGGGTGCTGGTGGTTCTGATGCTGCTGATTGGGCAGAAATGCTTTTGCGTATGTATATGCGTTTTTCTGAAAAGCATGGCTTTAGGGTTGAAACTCTAGAACTATCCAAAGGCTCTGAGGCTGGTATTAAAAGCGCCTTGCTAGAAATATCTGGACATGATGCATATGGGTACTTAAGAAGTGAAGCAGGAGTACATAGACTTGTTAGGCTCTCTCAGTTTAATCCAGCACACACAAGGGAAACATCTTTTGCTTTGGTTGAAGTCTTGCCATTACTGCAACATGAAGAAGGTATAACTATTGACCCGAAAGATTTAAAAATGGAAGTGACAACCGCGTCGGGTCATGGCGGGCAAAGCGTTAACACAACATATTCAGCTGTTCGCATTACACACATTCCCACTGGTATTAAAGTATCAATTCAGAACGAACGCTCTCAACACCAAAACAGAGAAAAAGCCATTGAGATTTTGCAAGCTCGTTTAAATGTTTTAGAAGAAGAAAGAAGAGCTAAAGAAAAGAAAGAAATGCGTGGTGAGTTTAAGAGCGCTGAGTGGGGTAATCAAATTAGAAGCTATGTTTTACATCCTTACAAATTAGTTAAGGATCATAGAACTGGTTATGAATCCACTGATCCTTTAACTGTTTTAAATGGTGATTTAGATGATTTTATAGAAAAATATTTAGAAACTACTGTCTAAATTAATATTGTGGTATAATTCAAACATGATTCGTTTCGAAAAAGTAACAAAAACCTACAAAGACAAAAAAGCAATAGAAAACATTGATTTAGAGATCAAACACGGGGAGTTTGTATCTATAGTTGGCGTTTCAGGAGCTGGTAAATCAACCCTCTTGAAGCTTATTTTTGGAGAAGAAAAAGTTGATGAGGGTAAACTATATATTGATGATATTGATATTGCGTCATTAGCAGATGAAGATATTCCATACCTTAGAAGAAAGATTGGTATAGTTTTTCAAGATATGAAGCTCTTACCTAAAAAAACTGCTTACGAAAATGTTGCTTTTGCAATGGAGGTTGCAGGATATCCTAAAGACAAGATTACGCACGATGTTTCAAAGATTCTAGATATTGTTGGTTTGAAAGACAAGACACATAACTTTCCTGATGAAATGTCTGGTGGTGAAAAACAAAGAGTTGCCATAGCCAGAGCTTTAGCACATAAACCTGTGCTTTTAATTGCTGATGAACCAACTGGAAATTTAGACGAGGTTAATAGCTTTGAAATACTTGATCTATTGCAGAAGATTAATCAACTTGGTACCACTGTTTTACTTGCAACACATGCTCGTGATTTAGTAAACAAAATTCAAAAAAGAGTAATTACCATGGATAAGGGAAGAATTTCTATGGAACAAGCAAAAGGACATTACAAACTTTAAACTTATGGAATCAATCGCATTGTTCAGAGTCATAAAAACAGGCGCAACAAACTTTTACAGAAACTTTTGGCTTTCTGCAACAGCTACTTTAATCATGGTTATTACCTTAGCTATTCTAACTTTAACTCTGGTTACTTTTAATATAACTAGCGTTGCGATTCAAAATATCCAAGAACGTGTTGATATCAGCGTGTATTTTAAAACTCAGGTTTCAGAACAACAGATATTAGATATTCGTTCAGAGTTAGAGCAACTTCCCGAAATTGCCAGTATTAAATATGTTTCAGCAGCAGAAGCTTTAGCGTCGTTCAAGGAAAAACATTCGGACAATCAGTTAATTCAAGATTCTTTGGGACAGCTCACAGACAATCCATTACCTCCAACGCTTCAAGTTAAAGCCAAGAGCTTAGATGAATATCCAAAAATTGCAGAAGAACTCTCCAAAAGCAACTACGCTGCTTTCATAGACAAGGTTAACTTCCAGGACAACCGCAGTGTCATTGAACGTCTTTCAAGGATTCTATCAGCTGTTAAGCGTTTAGGTGTAGGTATGGCTGTAGTTTTTTGTTTCATTGCAATTCTAGTCATCTTCAACACAATCAGACTAACAATCTTTAATAGACGCGAAGAAGTTGAGATTATGAAGCTTGTTGGTGCAACCAACTGGTATATCCGCTGGCCTTTCATAATTGAAAGTATCTTTTATGCAATCGCAGCAAGCATCATAACCATTCTTTTAACCATTCCAATCTTTAACTACCTCTTGCCACGTCTAAACATTTACCTTGGAACTAATTTAACAAGCAATACCTGGGGTTTTAACCTTTGGATTATCTTTGCAATTCAGCTTGCCACCGCCTTGATCCTCGGTATTATCTCAAGCACTATCGCCATTAGAAGATATTTAAGAATTTAAAGCTTCAACTAGCTAGCACTTGAGCTTTTTTAAGGGATGCTCTATACTAGAAAAGAGCCAAAACCTCTCCTTCCGAGAGGCCTTTATTTTTTATACAAGCCTTCACATGCAAGTTGTATTTATCAAAGAACTACCAGGATCAGGAAAAAAGGGAGAGATAAAGGAATTTAACGACGGTTATGCTAGAAACTTTCTGATTAGCAAAGGATATGCAGTACCCGCAACACCTCAAATGATCAGTAAGTTAAAAAATGAACAAGCACAAGCTGAAGCAAAAAAGAAAAAAGAATTAGAACAAGCACAGAAATTAAAAGAAGATTTTGGTAAAAGAACATTTACAGTAAGTGTTAAGGTGGGGGATAAAGGGCAAATATTTGGGTCAGTACATGAAAAGGATGTTTTAGAAAGAATCAAAGAAAAAATGAATTTAGGGCTTGAAAAAAACCAGATCATCTTACCAAAGCAAATTAAAGAACTCGGTGAGTATCAATTCCAAATTAAATTAGCAAACGGCGTTACAGCCACTTCTAAAATTAAATTAATCAATGCAAATGACAGCCAAAAGTAAAACAACCAGAGCAAAGGTCCAAAAGTTAAAGAAACAAACTAAGTTCATCTTCGTATCTGGGGGTGTCATTTCTGGGATCGGTAAAGGTATTACATCAGCATCAATTGGTGCAATCTTGCAATCCAGGGGTTTAAAGATTGCTCCTGTTAAAGTTGATATGTATTTAAATCAAGATGCAGGAACAATCAGACCACAAGAGCATGGTGAAGTCTTTGTTACTGATGATGGCATGGAAACAGATCAAGATTTGGGTCATTACGAGCGCTTCATTGATAGACCGCTTAACAAGATAAACTATGTTACAACCGGACAGATCTACGGTGAAGTTTTAAGGAAAGAACGTGCTTTTGAATATGATGGAGAGGATGTTGAAGCAATTCCCCATGTTACTGATGAAATTATACGAAGATTTATGTTAGCTGCTAAAAATGCTGACATTGTTTTAGTTGAGTTAGGTGGAACTGTTGGTGAGTACCAAAATGCAATTTTCTTTGAAGCTACTCGTATCATGAAATTGAAACACCCTGATGATATTTTGCATATCCATGTAGCATATCTACCGGTTCCATCTTACCTTGGTGAGATGAAATCTAAACCAGTACAACAATCAGTACGTATGCTTAATTCCATGGGTATTGAACCTGATATTATTGTTGGTCGTGCTGAAACTATAATTGATGACAAACGAAAAGAGAGAATTGCTTTGTTCTGTAATGTGGATAAAAAAGCAGTGTTTTCTAATCCTGATGTTAAATCAATCTATGAAATACCAGTAATTTTAGAAGAACAAAATGCAGGGGATATAATTCTTGAAAAGCTTAAGATGAAGCCAAGAAAGCGTGATATGAAAGAATGGCGCAGCTTTGTTAAAAAGATTAAGGCTGTGAAAAAAGATTTAAATATTGCAGTGGTTGGAAAATACTTTGGTACGGGTAAGTTTGAGCTTGCAGATTCATATGTTTCAGTGATTGAATCGTTAAAACATGCTGCTTGGGCAAACAAACATGGTATCAAGCTTACTTGGATTGATTCTTTGAAAGTAGAAAATGAAGGGGCAAAAAAGATTCTTGTAGGTTTTGATGGTATTGTTGTTCCCGGAGGTTTTGGCAAACGCGGTACTGAAGGCATGATTCAAACAGTTGAATATGCTCGAAAAAACAAAATTCCTTACTTAGGTCTGTGTTATGGTATGCAAATGGCAACAATTGAGTTTGCAAGAAATGTTGCTAAATTAAAGAATGCCAACACCACAGAAGTTGACGATGAAACTAAACATCCTGTAATTCACATTATGCCTGATCAAGAAAAGAAACTTTTAGTCAGAGATTATGGTGCATCGATGCGTTTAGGTTCTTGGGACTGTGTTTTGAGAAAGGGTAGTCAGGCAGAATCCTTGTACAAACAAAGAAGAATAGCTGAAAGACACAGACACAGATATGAGGTAAACAACAAATACAGAGCTGTTTTAGAAAAAGCAGGTTTAGTCTTTTCCGGAACTTCTCCTGATGGTAAATTAGCAGAGATAATCGAACTGCCAGGGCATCCTTTCTTTATGGGCAGTCAATTTCATCCAGAATACAAATCAAGGCCACTAAGGCCACATCCCTTGTTCTTTGGGTTTATGAAAGCAGTAGCAAAGGGAAAGAAATAACTAATATTAAAACCCCTCAAGCGAGGGGTTTTAATATATCTTTTGAAAGTAGTTTTTAAGCCTTGTTTGTAACAACGTTAACTATGCGTGTCTTTGCAAGAGTGCCATTAAACCTTTTGACTTTCTTGTTGGAGAACTTTACGAATCCGTTGGCTGTTGCATACAAAGTGCTATCGCCACCCATTCGCACATTTTTTCCTGCTCTGAATTTGCTACCGTGTTGTCGGACAATTACATTGCCGACAGAGACTTTCTGTGCACCGAATATTTTTACTCCAAGACGCTTGGAAACGCTATCGCGGCCTAACGAGGTACTACCTCCGGCTTTCTTATGTGCCATTTGTTAGCTGTTAATTATTAATGAACGTGACTATTTCCCTTGCAACCACCTGATCTTTTCGATCGTAAATCATTGAATTGCGTTCTGTTAGTTTCAGAAAGGGCATCAATTTTTTGTGTGCTGCTAGAAAATGATCCTCAATATTGTAGCCTAATTCTGTGATGAAGTCAACGCTAGGGAAAGGCACATAATCATCTGTGTCCTTTCTGTAACAAGGTAAACATATGACAATACGACCACCCTTTGGTAAAAGTTTTTTGAATTCCTTAAAAGCAGAAAGCCATAGTGTTTTTAAATCTTTGAAGTTTTTTTCAATATCAGCGTCTTTAGGAAAGCTGCTGTACATTGGTCCCAAAAAACCTTCGGTGACAATACCTGTAATCTTCTCATCTTTAAAGACTTTTGAAACATTAGCTACATCAGAAACTTCAAGTTTGTATTTACCAGGTGATATTTTGTATCTGTTTCTAAACCATTCAAGGTTTTTCTCGCTTCCAGATATGGCAAACTTAGCAATATCAGAACCATATGCTTTGTAACCCAGTAAGATTGATTCTTGGATAATTGTGCCAATACCACAAAAAGGATCCAGGACAATTGCGTTCTTTGACAGGTGCGCAAAGTTAATCATGATTTGAGCAACCTTTGGGGGGATCATGCCTTGTTTTTCATCCCTTATTGGTCTTTGGTAGTCGCGTCTGCCATAGTCTTCGAAGTCTTGTACTACTAAAGTTTTACCAACATAGACTTTTTCAATTCCTGCAATGACAACTATTTCTGCGCCCTTTTGTAAAAGCAGATTTTTTGTCACAACAACTGAAGCAAGTGAAAGGGAATTGTAATCAGGCAAACAGACTCTGATTGAATCTCCTTCTTCCTGCAGCCCTTTCTTTATGAACATACCTAAACGTTTTGGCTCACCAAAGCCTTTGATGCTTGGATCAAGTAAATACAAACTAACACCAAATTGTTTTTTTCCTGAATATTCTTTTAGGAAGTCTTTTTTTAACTTGCTAGGTTTAAAGTAGTTTTGTAGCGCAAAGTTAATAGAGTCTTGAGGACGTTTTTTAACAACGTCAATAATTTTAACGATTTTAATAACTCCACCTAAACGTTTTTGGAGTTTTTCATGATCTAATTGTTTTTCAGTTTCAATTACAAGCGCCTCAATTGAGACGGCTAGGATTTTGTAAGGTATTTCGTGTTCAACAAGTTCCTCTTGGAGGACAACCAAAAGCTCGGCAATAGATAATGTATAGACCCTCCCTAAGATGAATGCGTATTGCATATGTATCTAGATATTACAGTAACTACACCATTCAGGCAATTGAGAGGAGGGTCGTGCAGTGGCCAATATAGGCGTACACGACCCCCGCAGGAGGCCTTCTGGCCTCTCAGCCGTCCTTTTTCCACCATCTGGATTGTCAGGACAACATAACTGTTAAGATATCTCCCTCGTGGGTGAGCAGGACGGGATACTTCTCGCTGCCACGACGTTAGCACAATAGTCCGTGCAAGATACCTGGGCCAGCATGCCCTGGTTGATCAGCCCACCCTCCGGCGGGACTGGGCTAGTCAACAACTTAATTTTAATGCATTGAATTAATAGGTCAAATATGGGATAATTTGTTAGATGTTAGAACATAAAAAGAAAAAATTAATATATCTAGATTACGCAGCAACGACACCTCTTGATTCTAGTGTTGCAGCGCTTGTTAAAATTGCTCAGGAAAAATATTACGGTAACCCCTCAAGCATTTACGAGCTTGGCATGCAAGCAAAGCTTGAAATCGAGGCTGCTCGAAAAAGCATTGCTGACATAATTGGTGCACGAGAAGGAGAAATAGTCTTTACAGCAGGGGGAACTGAATCTACTAATCTAGCTCTTTTTGGAGTTGTTAGAAATGCAATTGCTTCGGGAATTAAAAAACCACATTTAATTGTTTCCAGTATTGAACATCATGCTGTTTTAGAAGGCGCTAAAGCGTTAAAAGAAGAGGGAGTTGAATTAAGTATTTTAAAGACTGATCGTTTTGGCTTTGTTAATCCAAAAGAACTTGCAAAGGTTATCAAGAAAAATACTGTTTTAGTTAGTGTGATGTATGCTAATAACGAGATTGGAGCAATAGAGCCAATTGCTGAGCTTGCAAAAGTAATTCGAAAAGCAAACTTAAACAGAGAATACAAAATCATATTTCACACAGATGCTTGCCAAGCTGCAGGAGCTCTCAATTTAAATGTAAACAAACTTGGTGTTGATTTAATGACGCTCAATGCAAGTAAGATTTATGGACCTAAACAAATTGGTTTGTTGTATGTTAGGAACGGTATTCAACTTAAACCTTTAATATATGGCGGGGGACAGGAAAGAGGTTTGCGCTCTGGCACAGAAAATACAGCCGGTATTGTTGGCTTTGCTAAAGCTTTAGAAATATCAGAGAAATTAAAGGCAAGTGAAAACAAAAGACTAGCAATCCTTCAAAGATTTTTAATAAAAGAAGTAAAAAAGAATGTTCCTGAAGCTGTTTTAAATGGACCAGAACACTCAAGACTCTCAAACAACATTAACTTTTCCTTTAAAGGAATTGATGGCGAGGCACTGCTTTTGTATTTAGATGCCCAAGGTTTTGTAGTTTCTACGGGTTCTGCTTGTGCTTCAACTAGCCTTGATCCTTCACATGTTTTGCTGGCAATTGGACTTAACAAAGAAGATGCTAAAGCAAGCATACGCATTACTTTGGGAAGAGCAACTAAAAAACAGGATTTGGTTAGTCTTTTAAAGGTTCTTCCAGGTTTAGTTTCAGAACTCCGCAGAGTTGAATCCTTAAACAAAAAGCATTAATATTTAGTTATGCATTCTAATCTTGGAATTACAATAATGGATAACAAAACACTTGCTGCTGTTTCTGAACAGATTGCAAAAATTGACCCTGTAGTTAAAGCACACCAAGGTGGTGTTGAGATAGTTAGTGCAACTGCAGATGAAGTTGTTCTTGCTTTAAAAGGCCATTGCGCAGGTTGTCCGATGGCACCAATTACATACGGCAAGATCTTAAACAAGTACATTCAAGAAGCTTGTCCAAACTTAAAAAGCATTAAATACGTGGAGATGAAATAATGGCGGGGAAGATTAAATACTTAATGGTTGATAGGGAGCTGTGCATTGGCGCTGCTTCTTGTGTTGCTTTGTATCCAGAAGTTTTTGCGCTTGATGATGAAAACAAAGCAGTAATTTTAAAAAAAGACGGAATAAAAGATTCAGGAAAAACAGATGTTGATATGCTTGAGGTAAGTGCAGTGGATGATGATACCTTAATGCTCGCAGCACAAAGCTGCCCGACTCTAGCTATATATCTTTACGAGGAAGATGGTACGCAAGTCTACCCTTAAAGCTTTGAGACAAAAACAAAAATGTTCAGACATACAAAATATCATTTAAGGAAGCACTCTTTTACTAGTAGAGTTTTTTACTATGTTCTTAGCTTTTTAATAATCGCTGCTTTGGCGATATATATAGAAAGTGGATTTAAATCGTTTGAGTTTTCAAAGTTGTTTTTAATTTTTAGCACGGTCTCTTTTTCTCAAGTCATTCTCTATGCTTTTTTTACTTTCTTAAGACTCTGTGTGGCGTATTTAATTTCTTTGTTTTTAGCACTTTCAGTTGTCTTTGTTTTAACTAGGCATAAAAAAGTAGAGAATTTTTTAGTTCCGATATTTGATATTTTACAAAGTGTGCCAGTGTTAGCATTCTTTCCTTTAATAATAGTAGTCTTTGCGCAACTACACATGCCTGAGTTTGCGGCTCAACTCGTTTTGATCATCGCCATGTTTTGGTCTATTCTTTTTGGAGCTTTAGGGGGATTACACTTAATACCTGAAGAAATTTTCGATGCTGCAAGAATATACAATGCAACTGGATTAAGAATGTTTTTTAAAGTAATAATTCCTGCAATCTTTCCTCAGCTTGTTACAGGATCAATCCTTTCCTTTGGAGAAGGTTGGAACGTCATAATCATTTCTGAATATATTAACTATGGCAATATTCAGATTAGTTTGCCTGGGTTGGGTAATTTGCTTTCTGTTTCAGCAGGAGTAAACACCCAGCTATTCGTCTCTTCATTATTAGTTTTGGTTGCTTTAATTTTAATAGTTGACCGACTTGTTTGGCGTAGATTAACTGAATACAGCGAAAGGTTTAAATTCGAATGAATATAACTTTAGAAAATATATACAAGAAATATGGCGAGCAAGAAGTTCTAAGGGATATTGATTTAGAAATCAATGTATCTGAGTTTGTTTGTATTGTTGGGGAATCAGGAAGTGGTAAAACTACTTTGTTAAAAATAGTTGCTGGATTAACTGAACCTAGCAAAGGTATTGTTCAAGTAGGGGATCAGGTTGCTATGGTTTTTCAAAACAGTGCGCTTTTACCCTGGTTAACTATTGCTCAAAATGTGGCATTCCCGTTTGAGGTACAAGGTTCAAAGATCCCAAAACAGCGTATTGAACAAATCCTTGCGGAGCTTGGTTTAAAGGGTTTGGAAAAGAAATATCCTAAAGAACTATCAGGGGGCCAGAAACAAAGGGTTGGTCTAGCTCGGGCAATGGCTGTAAAACGCAAAATTTTGCTCTTAGACGAGCCTTTTTCAGCTTTAGATGTTAAGACCTCAGAAGAGCTACATTCCTTAATTTTAGGGCTTTGGAGAGCTAACAAGCTAACGGTTTTAATGGTCTCTCATTCTATTGAGGAAGCAGTCTTTCTTTCTGATCGAGTTATAATCATGGATCAAGGAAAGATTCGCAGAGAAGTAACTATAGATCTTAAAAGACCAAGACAGAAAACAGATCCTGTATTTAGAAAATACGTTGAGCACATTCAAGCAATAGTTGAAAATTAAACTTGTTTTAAAAATCCGCCTAGTTTAGAATCTAAACAACAATTCCAAGGCGGATTTATGTTACGCAGACTAGGCTTCATGAAAGCCTTGGTCATCCAACTAGAGCTTCAACAGCAAGGACGTACTGTCCACAGCAATCCACTGATAGTTCTGCCCGATCTGTACAACACCGCTATTCTATGGTTTGGCAGAGACAAGGAGATCAGTGCTGCAACCATACGTGGTGGAAGTGTGCTACAAGTAGCAAAGACTGTTCTAAGCGACGAGCTGTCACTCAAGGCTGCTTGCGCAGCTTCCGCACTAGGAGAAATACGAGAGCGTCGTTATCAGATCAGAAACATTCTGCAGAATCAGGACGCTGCTGATGTTTCTGATCCTGCACCAGCGTGGTTGGTCGAATACAGTGAGGGAGCAGAACGACACAGCGGGCTCTTGCTTGGCACGCCACCTTTTTATGTCTCTGAGGACAAGGGACCTGATATCTACTCCAAGGTTCTGATGCGCTGGGTAGGCAACAATGTCGTCACAAGCAAGGCCACAAAGCCCGTAATGATCGAGTGGCAAAAAAGTATTGTTGTTAGTAGTGAGCTTCGTCGAGTTGCTGATCTTTGGGTTCGTGCTCACGACGCTCTTCAGGAAGTTCGCAGAGAAGTTGATGCCACAATGCAATTGGTTGAAGAAGCTACTAAGATGGGTCTGATATCCTAACGCTCGTATCTTTGGAGGAGATGCGGGCGTTTGTGGTTTTTGCTAAACTAAGATATATGTCAAAATCAAAAAAGAACAAGGTACGACTACCTAAGCATGTCAAACCAGAACGGTACAAGATTTTCATAAAGCCAGATTTAAAAACTTTTAAATATGAAGCTGAAGAAACAATTTCTTTAGAGCTTTTTAAGTCTGACAGTCAAATTGTCTTGCACTCTAAAAGTTTAGTTATTGAATCTGCTGAATATTTTGCTTTTGGGAGGAAATATAAACCTAAAGCAATAAAGTATGATACTTCCTTAGAACAAGTTATTTTTTCTTTCAAAAAGAAATTACCCAAGGGCAGGGGAGAGCTTGGAATTAAGTTTAACGGACTATTAGAAGACCGTTTGAATGGTTTTTATAGAAGTAGCTATGAACACGAGGGTAAAATACAACATATTGCGACAACTCAATTTGAATCAACCTTTGCTCGTAATGCTTTTCCTTGTTTTGATGAACCTTCTGCAAAAGCAATTTTTGATGTTACTCTAATGGTTCAAAAAGGTTTACATGCAATTTCAAACACCTTGCCAATTGGTATTCAAGAGCATCAAGGCTGGGACATAGTTCAGTTTGCTCCAACTCCAAAGATGTCAACGTATTTGCTTGCCTTTATTGTTGGGAACTTTGAATTTATCGAAGGAAAAACTAAAAACAATGTTTTGGTTAGAGTTTTTGTGACTCCAGGTAAAAAGAAACAAGCAAAGTTTGCTTTAGATGTTGCCATAAAGTCTCTTGATTTCTATGAACAGTATTTTGATATTAAGTACCCATTACCGGTTTTAGATATGATTGCACTACCTGATTTTTCTGCGGCTGCTATGGAAAACTGGGGAGCTGTCACTTACAGAGAAACAGCGCTCTTAATTGATCCGGATCATTCACCTGTTGCAAACAAACAGCAGGTTGCACTTACCATAACTCACGAGTTAGCGCATCAGTGGTTTGGGAACCTTGTAACTATGGAGTGGTGGACTGATCTTTGGCTTAATGAAGGTTTTGCTTCATACATTGAACATCTAGCTTTAAATCATATTTTCCCTTCATGGAAAGTTTGGGATCAGTTTGTTTTTAACTATCAAGGGCTTGCCTTAAGCTTGGATGCACTAAAAAACACCCACCCGATTGAAGTAGAGGTGCATCATCCAACAGAAATTGATGAAATTTTTGATACGATCAGCTACTCCAAAGGCGCCAGCATCATCCGCATGCTTGCAAATTACTTGGGAGAAAAAGATTTCCGTAATGGTTTGAGACACTACCTCAAAAAGCACGCATACGGAAATGCTATTACTGAAGATCTCTGGCATGCTTTTGAAAAGGTTTCGGGGAAAAAAATAGCGCCAATGATGCGCACCTGGACTAAGCAAGCAGGGTACCCAGTGATTTCTGTAGAAACCAAGGATGCAAAAGGTAAAATTCATGTATCCCAAGAACGTTTCTTTTCAAGTTCTGTTTCAAGAAAAGAAAACAAGAAAAAAACTCTTTGGAAAGTTCCTGTATCAATATTTAGAAACAAAACAAAAACAGAAAATATTTTGCTTGAAAAAGAATCCTTAACTACAAAGCCACTGCAAAAAGGGGAGTGGCTCAAATTAAACCTTAATGAAACTGGTTTTTACCGCGTAAAGTATCAACCTGCTTTTTTAAACGACCTTAAAGAGGCAATTTTAAAGAAGAAATTGGATCCTAAGGATCGTTTAGCTTTGATTAGCAATGCTTTTGCACTAGCTCAAGCAGGGTACATTCCAACAACTGAAGCTCTAAAGTTATTAGAAGCTTACAAGAACGAGGACAACTATAATGTTTGGGTTGAAATATCATCAGGACTTGCACACCTTTCGAGAATATTAGAAAACGAAGATTTCAAGGAGACTTTTGAAAAATACTGTAGAGATACATTCTCACCAATGGTTTCCAAAGTTGATTGGAGCAAGAAGTCACAAGAAACGCATACTCAAAGTCTGTTGAGAAGTTTAATCCTTGCTAATGCAGTTAGGTACAAGGATCAAAAAACAACTACAAAAGCTCTTGTGATGTTTAAAGACCTACTTCGCGGTAAACATATTGATCCTGATATTAAGCAGATAGTTTACTTAGCTGTTGCAATTAACGGAGGGGTAAAAGAATACAAACAATTAAGAAAACTCTACAGGCACTCAAAACTACATGAAGAAAAGCATCGCATTGCAAGAGTATTACCGCTTTTTAAGGATCAAAGAATATTGGCTGATGTTTTAAAGTTCTTTCTTTCAAAAGAGGTTCGTAATCAAGATACAACACTTTTCTTAGCAAGTGCGCTATCTTCAAGGCGAAGCAAACACTTAGCTTGGAAGTTTGTTAAAAAGAATTGGAAATACCTGTTAAAGAAATTTGGAGGTGGGGGACACGAGTTTCCTAGAATCACTGGCGCACTTGAAGTTTTCGTCACAGAAAAAGCTGCCTTAGATATCTCTGAATTCTTTAAGGTTAACTCAGCACCAGGCGCAGAACGCTCGATACAACAATCAATAGAACAAATACGATCAAATGCTGCTTGGATTAAAAAAGACCGAGAAATACTTTTTGAGTATTTTAAAAAGTAATTGACGCAAATATCTTCCTCCTGCTATTCTACAGTGAACTTAAAGCAGGGAAGATACACACAACAAAAACTCCCACCACGAGGATCATTGTATGGGGGCACAGAAAGCCGGCGCAGCCAGGCAGGCTCGCTTAGTTTCAGATGCGCAGATGTATCCGTTAACGCAGTGTCCATTCTGCACGAGTCCGCTGGAACGGAGCGGAGAACTGCAGGTTTGTGGCAACCAAGGTGGTGAACCTGACTGCAACGCTGTGTTCTTCATGGGAAAGGAAGTTCGGTAGCCCACCGCTAGCCCGGAGATTAGATGACCGCACCTCTCTCAATGCACCAGAAGCCAGCAGATGCGCCCGAGCCCGGTACTTTCGCGCACATGCAGGATCCTGGCTACGAGGAAGCCGGCAAGCCATACCGCTGCGCACGCTGCGGAAGTGACGCATCTGGCGTCCTGTGCAAGCGTTGCAGCGATGAGGCTGCACATGACTAGAAGAAGTCTGTTGTGAATACACTGAAACCCAGGAATTTGTTTGACCTGGGTTTCGTGCTATCTAAAGCCCTAGGGGAGTACTCTCTTTGAAATATATCCCTAGTCGCACAATGTAGCTTATACGACAAATGATTTAAAGAAATAACGTTTTAATACACGTGTAAGTGTCCACCTGTTGTGGTTTCAAAGATGTTTGGTTTAGGACAAAAAGAATTATTAAAATAATATTTTAAATCACCGTATTCATTAACAACTGTTAAACCAGATGCAAGTGCATCTCTGCAAAGATCAGACAAACGCTCCTTATTAAGCAAATTTCGTTGTAAGGCTATATCAGCACACGTCCCATTTTGATGACAGAAGCTCAAATGCTGCACTGTTGGAGGGTAAGCCTCAGTAATTCTCCAGTCTTTGTTCTCCCCTGCTAATATCGTCAATTTTTTGATTAAGTTAGCATCTAGGTACTCACCACGATCTGAATCGATTATTAAACTCTTGCTATCAACCAAGCTACAACCTCTGCACAAACCTATTTCAAATTTATCCTTGTTTGTTAAAGGGACTTTATTTTTTGGTGCGTTTAGGAATCTAATTACAAAAATAGCCAGTACTAGGAAAGCAATTAGTGTACCGGCTTGTTTGTAATTTAAATGAAAGTGTCTATTGTGCAGTTGGGTCTTCATCAGGATCACCTTGAAAGTTTGTGTCTAAACTTACGTGCAAATGACCAACATTGGTGTTAACAAATTTTTGAGGATTACTACAATCAGAACCAGCAAATTGCTGAGCAGTAAATTCATAATATTCATTAGCAAACTTTAAACCAGTTTTTTTGGCTGCAGTACACATTGTTTTTACAGCAACAAGTAGTTGTCCATCAGTATATGATCCCCTATTCATAATGGCGATATCAGCGCAATTACCATTAAAATGGCAATCAGAGCTGTGTTTTACTGTAGGTGGCCATACTTCTGTTATATACCAGTCAAAATTAGAAGCATAAGAGATATTTTTTGCGAGCTGTGCTCTTAAGTTTGCAAAGTAATAAGTCATGTTAACTAAACGCTGCGCTAAATCTTTATTTAAATAGTATTCCTGAACTCTTTGTGTGTTAGTTGTCTTTTTGACATGCACAGTTAAGCCTTGTGTTAAGTCAATACAATTAACACAAGGTTGAATTGTTTTAGTACCTGCTGGCAAGTTATTGTTATTAGGCGGTGGTTGAATAGTAGAACCTGCGCTTACTATTTTTCCAGCCTCCATCCCTATTGGATTTCCATTTGCATCAACTGGGTATGGTAATTGATCAGGTAAATCCGCGCAGATATTTTCTGATTTACCATCCTTGTCAATTTGATTGCAATTAACCTGTGGTGCAACCAATGCTGGTACTTTAGTTAGATTTGGATCAATGGTGTCAAGCAAGATATAGGCGCTAAAAAGTATGACTAAACCAAGTAAGGTTGAACCCATGATTTTTTTTGCTTCGCTGATTGATTCAGATGTTCCGGTTATATAGTTATAACCTGCTAAGACAAACATTAAGACTGCTATGAAACCTGCAATGCTAACAGCAAAAATGTATATATTGTTTATACACCTGCCTATGTTATATGCTGAACCAACGCCACTGTTATCAGGTTCACAGATCTGACCTCTTAGTATCGAACTAACGTCTGCATGAGCTAGTTGAGGCACAGTAAATAAAGCCGCATTAAAAATAGCGAGAGTTAGTATTAGAGTTCTTAAGTGAATTTTTGTTTTTTCTTTCATCAAGGTTATTTAACACTATTAAAATATCAAAGATTTACAAAGATTACAAGAAATCCATTGGATTGTATGTATATCCATATGGGATTTTGTAAGGGCCGTAAATGTTTGGATATGCTCCATTTTTAATGCCAAAACCTTCAGCATCATAGACTCCAAAATGCAGGTGGTATCCCCTTTCAGGGCCATAGAGTAAGCGGGTTGTGTTTCCTGTATTGCCTTCATAACCAATTAAATCCCCCTGCTTAACTTTTTGTCCTGAAACAACGGTGAACTTTGTCATGTGCGCATAAAGCGTCATTATATCTTTTGTAAGCTTACCGCCAGCTAAATGTTTAATGACTACCCAATTGCCATATGCAGTTGTGCCTGTACCTGTTGCATAAACTGTACCATCACCAGCAGCATAAATCGCAGTACCTGCAGGAGCCGCTAGATCAATACCATTATGGAAGTCATAACCAAGCTTTGTAAAACCAGTATTGCCGTATTTTTGTGTTAAAACTCCGTCCATTGAGTATGCTAATATTCCGTGCACTGCTTTTAGGGCATTGAATCCTGTTTTACCACGAAGCTGCTGATCTAAATCATAAATCTCTTTGTTAATCTTTGCTTGTTCTTCTTGAGAAGTTGTTAGAAGTTTCTGGTATTTACTTTCTTGTCCTTTTGTTTGCTGTAATAAAACAAGCCTAGAGCTTTTTTGGTTATTTAAAGTTTTTTGTGTTTGAGAAAGTTGGTCATTTAAATCATTAAGTTTGTTTAAATTAATTTGCAATTCTTCTTCGTCTTTTTCTAGTTTTGCGCGTATTTCTTTAATCTGTTGAATTAAACCAAAAATCTTACTTTGAACAGATTGAGCATATTGTACTTGATCCATAAATGCAGAAAAACTGCTAGAACCCAAACCTAGTTGTAGGTTTGAGGTGTTGTCGTATTCATTAAGAGTAATTATTAATTCAGCAAGTAATTTTTTCTCTTGCTCGATTTGTTCTGTTTTTTCTTTAATTTGAATCTGGGTCTGTTGAATTTGTAGCTGAGTGTTTTCAATGTTTGTTCTAGTTGCTTGAATACGTATTCCCGTTGCCTTTATCTCCATATCGTACAAAGCAATCTCGTTGGAAAGAGTTGCTGATTGTTTTCGCTTTTGTGCAATTTCATTTTGATAGTCTTGAATTTGTTTGTTTAACTGGTCAAGTTGTGCTTGTTTAGCCTGTTTTTGTGCTTCAATATCTGTAGAAGTTGCACTATATGCAGAAAAAGGGACTGTGTATAGTCCCAGGGTTATCAATAATACTGCTATTGTTATTTTATTTTTGTTTCTTAAGTAATTCATTGCCCTTAGTATACCACAAAAAGAGCAATTTTACGAATATTTATTCTAGCATTTTTAATGCAGACTCTAAACGCTGTAAGATCTCAAATTTACCATAACCCAAATGCAACACTGCCATTATTTCAAATGGGCTTGGTGATTTTTCAAGACCAGACAAAGCAACACGCAAAGGCCAAAGCACAGAACCATTATCAAAACCGCTTGCTTGTATGAATTCTTTTAATTTAGCTTCTAAATCAGTACCTGCAAAAACATCTTCTGGGAGTGTTTCTAAAAATTCTAAAGTTTTTTTGAGTGCATTTTTAGTTTGATTAAGATCTGATTTTTT
>DAIEPO010000006.1 GCA_027348385.1 bacterium | reverse complement strand
ATATCCATCACCAAAGATTATATGATCGAAAATATTGATCTCCATTGTCTTGCCACATTCAACTAACTTCTTTGTTAGGGTTATATCCTCTTGACTTGGTTCGAGATTACCAGAAGGATGGTTGTGTGCAAGCAAAATCTGAGCAGCATTAGACTTTATGGCTGTACCGAAAACTTCTCTTGGATGAATCAAAGAGCCAACCAAAGTCCCAATTGAAATGACTTCTGGTTCAGCACAAAGTCGCATTCTTGAGTCTAAACAAAAGAGCATTAAGTGCTCTTTCTTTCTGTGTTTTAAATACCCAGCACACATTTTGTATGCCTCTAAAACATTAAAAATGCTTTTAGACCGCGGTTTATTACTTTCCAGGTGCAAACGGCTCCCCAGCTCCAAAGCAGCCTGTATTTGCGCAGCCTTAGCCAAACCAACCCCTTTAATCTCTTGTAGCTCTTTCAAACCTGCTTGATGTAGCTTTTCTAAGCTTGGATACTTTGAAATCAACTCTTGTGCAACAGTTAAAACAGAATCCTTACCACTGCCCTTTGCCATAACAATCTGCAAAAGCTCTTGCAGTGACAAAGAAGAAGGACCAAGTGCTTCTAAACGTTCTCTTGGTCGCTCAAATTTTGGTAAATCTTGTATTGTCATATCCCTCCTAAAACTCATCCCTCACTATACACTTGTTCTAATCTCCATTGTAAACTCTTAGTATTAAAAGCTAACTTAAAAAAGTTTAAATCATCAGAAACTGAAAAATAGTGAATAAGAGCACTGCCATCATTCGTTTGATGACGCATATTAATATTCTTTATTCTATACACCCGGCCATTCCACTTTAAAAGCTTGGGCCAAACTAAATTCTTTTTAAAAACAACAACCACATCTACTAGTTCATCTACTTCTGAAAGCATACAATTATCTAAAAATTACACCACGAAACTCATCATTGACGATCAATGGAACTCCTCTGATTCCTGAAACCTGCTCTGCTATTTTCTGTACCGGACAGTTATGCTCCACACCGTTAACACAGTGCGCACAAAGCTTCTGGATGTTCTTTATGATTATATTTTTTGTTTTCTCTAACTCTGACATATATCCCTCTTAAATTATTATTCTAAATTCCTTATTACCCCAACAACTTTGCCCTGAACAGTCCATTCACTCTGCGGATAAATATTTTTGTAGTTTTCATTTTCTGGTTTTAAATAGACCCGATTCTGTATCTTAATAAACCTCTTTACCGTAGCCTCATCATGCAACAGCGCTACAACTATATCCTGATGCTTAACATCTTTTGTTGGCTTAACAATAACTAAATCATCTTCTAAGATTCCTGCATTCTTCATGCTGTCACCTCTAACTCTTAACAAAAATACATCTTGTCTGTTCCTAACTAATGTCTGTGGTAAATTAATCCAATCCTCAATATGTTCTTCTGCAAGCATTGGCATACCAGCTTGAATATTACCTAGAATCGGAACTGAAAACATTCCTTTTTGAATTGATCTACCCATAGTCTCCAAAACCGTTATACCTCTAGCCTTACCTGATATCTGAATATATTCTTTTTCTTCAAGCTGATCTAAAAGCTTTGAAACTGCATTCTTTGACTTAACCTTTAAAAACTTAGCCATTTCTGAAATAGATGGTGGTAAATTACGCTCGCGTATCTCTGTGATAATAAAATTCAACAAACTTGATTGTTTTTCTGTTAACTCATGCATATATTTGAGAATTGATCCCAGCCGGTTGACTGGGATATCTAAATAGTAAACGAACGTTCACCTAATGTCAAAACAAAAAATCTCTCTGCAAAACAAAGAAATTTCAAAAACCTCTACTTAGTTATCCACAAAAAGACACTGCGACTTGCAGTGTCTTTAAAATACCTATTCAGCCCCTTCAACTTCTCCAGCGCACTCTTTGCATAAATCTGGCTGGGTTGTCGAACGGTTCCCTGGATTGAGATGCCTACCACATACTGCGCAGGTATCTTCAAGGTCGTCGTTTTCGTAATCAACCATATATTTGCCCCTTTTAGCCCTCCTCAGGCTTACTTATTTATTAGCTAAGAGAAAATTGATGATATTAACTACGGATTCCCAAATATTCTTTAATATAGGTAAAGAAGCGGGTAATAAAACAACTAAAACTATGATATAAACAAACTCTTTTTGTAAGACTTTAATAATTCCATAAACCAACAAAATAGCTAGCAAAAAGGAAACCAAGGGGTGCAAGTTTGTTGGAAAATAACCTAGAAATTGTGTGTATATCTGGAATATGCTGTCCATATTTAGATTATATCAAATTACCCTATTTTTTCCAAAATCGCAGAATGGCGGTTGTCAAAAACGTCTTTCATAAAGCGATCAAAGATGTTTTTCCTGTATTGATACTCTGAAGAGCTAAACAAAGCATAATTAATCTCCTGTCCCACCATTGCCTGAACCTTTGCAACTAAATTATCCAAGCTTCTTTGAGAAACAGCTCCAGCAAGCAATAAATCACAATTCGCGTTCAAATTCCCAACAAACAAACCTGAAAGTATTGCTACCTTTAAACCCTTGGTCTTTAAAATTGCTTTCTCCAAAGGATCCGCAACTAATCTGATTTTAATCCTTTGTTTTGAAATAATGCTCTTAAAATCAGCAATCAAAGAACTCTTGGTATTTACGATATAGAATCTACAACTCTTTTTAACAAATGATTTTAAGAAGCCTGCTTTAACAAGATCATTCAAGTGCGCATTTAAATTCCTGCTATGCAAGAGACTCTCCAATTCACGGATATAAAAAGCACGTTCTTGGTGGTTCAAGAAAAAAATAATAACCTTTGCTTTAACTTTGTTCTCTAAGAAGTTACTAACCATAATCTATTAAAAATTATATCACAGCCCTGCAATTTATTGAATTTTAACACTTTTTGTGCTATTTTTATACAGGTAAGAAAACAGAATGAGCGCTCTAGAAACACAAGTTGGTCAGATATTCATAAGTGACAAAAAGCTTTCAAAAAGCTTTGTTTCTTTGCTGTCAGAAAAAGTCCCTGAAACTAACGCTGAAATCTACTCTCTAATTGAATTACCAGCAACAAACGCTACTGCTTGGGCAGAATATGATAGACTTTCTAAACTAATTCAGACAATCCTTAGAAAAAACTTTAGAAATGAAAACAGTAATTCCTTTGAAAACTCCATTGCACAGATAAACGACGAGCTGGCAAAACTTGCAGCAGCTGGACAAACTGCCTGGGTTGGTAAACTAAATGCCTGTTTAGCTGTTAGACAAAACTCAGAACTCTATGTTGCAACAACTGGTAAAATCCATGCTTTTCTTTTAAGAGAACGCCAACTTTCAGACATAGCTGACTCCCCTGTTAAACCAAACCCCCTTAAAACCTTTGAAAACTTTGCTTTGGGCAAAGTAACTAAAAAGGATTTTTTAATTTTCAGCACAACCCAACTTTTCAACTACATTTCAATTGAACGTTTCAAAGACATCATTAGCTCAGCATCACTTGCTGCTGCTTGCCAAACAATTGCAGAAATCATAAAAAACCTGGCAGACAATAGTATTGCATTTGGCACATTCATCTTAGAACTTGGTGGAACCCACGAGTTTGGTACTGAACAAGTCTTAAACTTTACACCAATCAGAGAAAACACTTCCTTAAACAAATTTAATGCAGTTGCTTCAAACAGTTTTGTCCTAGCAGTCAATGGCTCCAAGAAAATCATTGCTAAGATAAGAAGCATAGATTTTAAAAAAGTTAGCTTAAACGACTTTAGACCTGCAAACATTAGAACCCGCGTTTCAGAAAAAGCAAAACAGCTTGCTGGAATGAAACAAATCAAAGAACTACCCCGAGCAAAAAAATTCTTCCTTTTCTCAGCTATCATCTTTGGTATCATTTTAATAGTGAACATTTTTGTAGCTATTCATGTGCACAACAAAAATGCTGCTAACCAAAAATATTCCCTTATGCTTGATGATGTTCAAAGCAAACTGAACCAAAGCGCTTTCTCTTACTCAGATCAATCCAAAGCACTGGGTTTGCTTTCTGAAGCAAAAACAGAACTAGCTTTAATCCCAGATAAAAACTTTAAAGATCAAAAAGAAAAACTTTCAAATCAAATCATTGAATTGCAAAATAACATTGGCGGATTAAAAACCATTCAACCAAAAGAATTAACCAGTTTCAAAGAAACAAACTTTGACAGAATAAGGTTTGGCAACTCAAGTGTTTGGTTAATCAATTCATCTGGAAACTCCATACTGCAATATGATTTAACGAACAAATCCTTTGCACCAATCTTTAGTATTTCCGGATCCAGCCAAAACGCAACAGCCTCCTTCAACCAAGCCCTCTACTATTCCAACAAAAATGGCGATCTTTTCTTGATAGATCCAAGCACTAAAACAAGCATTCAACAAGCAGGCATCCTAGCATCTAACAGCACAGGATTAGTGCTTTATGGCTCTCCTGCTAAAGCATATGCCTTAGACAAGACAAACAATGCCATACCCACAGTAACTGTAGATACCCAAGCTCCAGCCACAAACTACTTTAAACAAAGCGTTGATCTCTCTAATGCCCTAGATCTAGCAATAGATGGATCAGTATATGTTCTGACAAAAAACAATATCTTAAAATACAGCAGTGGTCTACAAAAACCATTCAATGCTTCAGGTATTAGCTTTAGTGACAATGCAAAAATCCTTGCATCAAAAGCCTGGAACTATATATACATCCTTGATTCAGGAAATCACAAGATAATCATCTACGACAAAACAGGAAAACTAAAAGCACAATATGATTCTGAAAAATTTAATGACTTAAAAGATTTTACCATAGATGATACTGGTAAAAACGCATACATTCTAAATAACCAAACAATCTACCAAATCAGCGTGCCATAAACTCAACGCTTAAACGTTTAAGTGCCCGATTAATTCTTTGCTTAACAGAACTAATCGGCATTTTTAATTCTGCTGCAATTTGTTCAGCGCTGTATTCCTGAAAATACATTAACTCTAAAATATGACGATCTGTTTTTGTTAATAACGATAGTGCTTTGGATATATCCTGACGTTCAAAAGTCAGCTCGACATTTTCTTGCGTGCCATACCCAAGCAGTTGTACATCAGAAACAACATCCAATGATTCAAAACGTTTAAACTTGTAACTTTTAGCAGTATTAACTCCAATTGCAAATATCCAAGCCTTAAAGCTTTTGTCCGGGTCATAACTTTCAAATTTTAAATATGCCTTAACAAAACTATCTTGCACCACATCTTCTGCTGATGTTTCATCAAAGGCAAAACGAGAAATTAAAAAATTGCTTAATGCTTTAGAATGCTGACGCATCAAAAACTCAAACTCTTGATCTTTGGATAACATAAAAAGCACTTAATTATTAAGTGCTTTTTATTCTACTCCACAGAGATTAAAATATTCTTAACTCTTGGGGTTATTTCAATGTTACTTTACCACCAGCTTCTTCCAATTTCTTCTTCATTTCTTCAGCTTCTGCTTTAGCAACATTTTCCTTAATTGCTTTTGGTGCGCCATCTACCAAATCCTTAGCTTCTTTTAAGCCAACGCCGGTAATTTCACGAACTACTTTAATGACACCAATCTTGTTTGCGCCACCTTCAGTTAATTCTACTGTGAACTCTGACTTCTCTTCTGCTGCTGCTGCTGCTGGAGCTGCTGCTCCGCCCATCATTACTGGAGCTGCTGCTGAAACGCCGAACTTCTCTTCCAAAGCCTTAACAAGCTCGGAAAGTTCCAAGACGCTGAGTTTTTCAATTTCTGAGATGATATTTTGAAATTTCTCTGACATGATTGTCCTTTCTTAATTATTGTTTACTTGCGGAAATCGCATTAACGACATACACAAGCTTGCGTAAGTTTCCTGCTAAAACATTAACAAAGCCTGAAACAGGAGCATTGATTGTACCAACAACCCTGCCTAACAGTTCATGCTTGCTTGGCAATGCAGCCAAAGCCCCGACTTCTGCTGATGTAATTACTTTGTTGTTCATTACACCCATCAAAATCTGAACATTCTTGTTTTCTTTAGCAAAAGCACTCAAAACGCGAGCTGGAGCAACTTCGTCTTCTTTAGATACAGCAATGGCAACTGGTGCCTTAAAATCCATTGCAGAAGTATCTACACCATGCTTTTGCAAAGCTTTCTTAATCAAAGAAATCTTGGCAACCTTAGCAAAAATGTTTTCCTTACGCAAAGAACGACGCAACTCATCAATTTTCTTGACAGTTGTGCCTCTGTAATCAGCAAAAACGATTGCTTTAGCATTTTCTAACTGAGCTTCTAAATCAGCTAAAATCTGCTCTTTATCTTTTCTTGTAACAGCCATGAGGTTTTTCCTTTATGACTTAGTTCTTGAATAGACCGACCGGTATTCCTGTTAAAAATAAATCTCGGTTTTAAAACCGAGTGAAAATGAGCACTTAAGACTAACTTGAAATGCTTTTCCTCGGTAGGCTTACTGCATTTACAGATTATGCCCTAAAAGGGCGCCGACTTTCTTTGGAATATTCTATTCACAAACAATATACCAGAAAGACCAGAATTGGTCAACAAGCTGTACGATTAACACCATACGGTGACACTTTGGTGTGCTTACTCAAATTAGCAACTATTAACTGAGGTGGCGATAAATAATAACCGCCCAAGCTATTATCGCAATAGCAATAATGACAAACGGAAGAAGAATTAATCCCGTTAGTTTAACACCCCTTCTAGGATTAAAAGATTTAATTTCTGCCTGTATTTCTGGTTCCGCAGGATTCTGAATAACCGGGTTAACAGAAAAGCTCTTTTTATATCTACTGCTCAGGTAAATAAGTATGAGCCCGGCACAGAAGAAAAATATGCTCCTTGAAAAATTAACTGCCACAACGGCAGACAGGAATTGCAAGAAACTATTTATTGTCGCAGCAGTCAGCAAAGAATATCCGATTTTTTTTCCGTAACCAACAAAATCTTTTCTTAGTATCTGCCAAATAAAAACTAAACCAGCAATAAAAAGGGTAGACACAATCAGGTAAATAAAGTCTTGCATATCTTTTGAACTTATAATATTAATATTGTATCAAACAATCACCTTAAGAACAATATAACCAATCATTTTAAATATTTTCGCTTGTTAGCATTATGTTCTTCCAATGTTTTAGCATAAACCGCGGTTCCATCTTTCTTAGTTAAGAAATACAAGTAATCTGTATTCTTGTAATATATCGCAGCCTTAATCGCAGAGAGCGAGGGATTAGAGATTGGACCAGGAGGTAAACCACGATACTTGTAAGTATTGTAAGCTGAATCAATCAACAAGTCTGCAGAGCTTGCCTGCGGATTATTCTTCTTCGTAATGTATCCAATAGTTGCATCACTTTGAAGCGCCATACCAATTCTTAAACGATTCATAAAAATCCCGGCAACAGTTTCTCTTTCTTCTTGAAGTGCTTGTAGATCTGCAGCTGAAATTGTTGTGGTATTCCTACCAACTTCTTTTTCAATAATTGAAGCTAGTGTTAAAACATCAAAAATACTACGATCTTGTTTTGCAATATCAACACGCATCTCTGTTGTAACTTTCCCTTCCAAGTTGTCCAACATCTTTTCAATGACACTTTTAGCAGTCGGTTTAGCTGCAATAAAATATGTGTCTGGAAACAAATAACCTTCTAAAGAAGTAGGCTTAAAAGTAAAATCTTTTAACTCTCCCAAAAAATCATAACTAGACAAAGCAGACTTTAAACCAAGGTTAAAATCTTTTTCTGTTACTAGCCCTCGTTTTTCTAAGTCAGAAGCAATATCTGCAACGGTCCAGCCTTCAACAGCTCGCCAAGAAACCTGCGCTGCTTTCTGATTGGCAATTTGTTCTCTCCTGGCTTCCCGATCTGCTAATAACTTAGCCCCAACCAAAGCTAAAAGTATTGCTGAAAGTAAAAAAAGACTGCCAAAAATTCTGTATCTCATATATCCATACTTTAACATGCAAAAGGTATTTACAAAAGTGAAAATATCTGATATACTAAGTGCAGTAAAGATCGAATTGAAACAAAAACAAAGCAAAAAGTAAATAAATATACAGAGACTTCAAGAAAAAGGATATTTTTGTTGACCGAAAAAGAGACTCCCCTAACCAAAGACAACTAAATATGTAGGCTCCAAAACAAAGACCTCGAGAAATCGAGGCCTTTGTTTTAATATCCCTTTTAAAAAGGATTTTTGTTTTAGTTATCTATCGCTGGTTAAGTCTCTCTCAAGAGAGTCCAAAACCTTTTTTGCATGATCTCTACCACCCAAACCAAAGGCTAAGCCTCCGGCTAGGGCAAGCATGGCAACAACTGCTGTAAACAAGCTCTGGATGAATTGAGTATTTACTTTCAACTGATCCAATGCTGTTAAGAAAGCTAAAATCAAAATTGACCAACGAGTAACTGCGCCGAGCGCATCTGCGCCGTGCAATTGGCCTGCTGCAACAACACCCTTAACAAGTGCTGCTAAGAAGTTTGCTGCAATCATACCGATCAACAATATTGCACAAGCAACAATTACGTTTCCAAAGTATGGAAATACTGTTGTGTACAAAAACTGGCTTACTTGGCTTAATCCCAAAATGTCAGCTGCTGCGATAAAGGAGCCGATCAGGAAGAACCATTTTACTAACCATTCGCCAAAATTAGCAATGCTTAGATTTCTACCTGTGCGGTGTGACAAATGATCAAGACCCAAGCGATTTGCAAGTGCATCAACTTTAACAGCCTGTAATACTTTCTGGACAATCTTGCCCAAGAAAATTGCTACCATCCAACCTAAAATTAGGAAAATGATTGCTGCCAAAATGTTTGGTAAGTAACCAATTACTTTAAACCAAAGATTTTGCATTGAGTCTAAAAGACTTGCTTGATACGTTCCATTGTAATAATTCATATGTGTTTCCTTGTTAGTTCTTTCGAACTATATATTAAATCCAAATCGACCTGTTGGACCTTTTAAATTAATTAACTAGCAAATTAATGATGTGTAAAAAATAAAGCGAACCTCTCAACTCCCAAATATCTTTGGGCTTAGGTTCGCAAATCAATTATTTTTTCTGTGTAAATAGTTATACACATCTTGCATTCATTATATCAAATCCCCTACTAAATCGCAAAAAATAATGCAAGAGCAGCAATCCCCAAGCCAATATCCCTAAAAGTTATATCCAGCAGCCCAAATCCAGGGGCAAGCGCAATGACAAACAGCAAAATAGCTGCAATTAGAGAAAAGAACTTAACTTTAACATTTCCTAAGAACAAAAGACCAAGAGCAATATCTAACAATGAATGTGCAAAAAGAGCATTCTCTCTTGTAAACCCAAAATTAGAAACCCACTCAGGAACAAAACCAACCCAGTCACTTGGATTGATTAAAGACCTAAGCCCAGCATAGATAAAGACAAAGGCTAGAGATATTCTTAACAACAAAACGGTTTTCTGAACTTGTTCTGCTCTCATACCCCTAAATTATACACCATTGTTGCCTCATCCCTTCGGTGATATTATGAAACCACCTGGAATTACCAGGAGACTTCCACCCTGGCGGTGGGGCAACATCCTTTTGAGGAGGATAAGTCCATGGCAACCACGAAGCTCGTAGCACACCAGTACGTCTGTATCAGAGCCCTCGAAGCAGTTTTGCTGCAAGTCACGGAAAGATTCACGCACGACGTGGCTTACAGAGTTTCATCCGTGGATCTCACTGGCACAGTCACTCAGGAGGAACACAAGCTCAAGGGCAAAGTCATGAAGTTCTCAACCTACGTCGACGAGAAAAGAAGATTCAAAGCAGCGTTCTCCTGCACCATCAAGCTCTGGAAGGTGCTCGGAATCTGGTATCCGATCACCATGGGGCTGCGCTTGGGCAACCAGAGATACACGGTACTGTTCCAAGTTTCCAGCACCTACAACATGATCGTCCAGGAGCTAATAAAGAGCTAGTACCAAGGAGGTAAACAATTGAAACAAAGCAAAGGGCCAGTGGCAAAGCTTGACCACTGGCCTTAAACGTCAACAGGCATGTTGGCGTTTTAAAATTCCCTTGGGGATATATAAAACCTCCTGGCATATCAGGAGGTTGTATATTTGTTTCTTAAACACAGCAAGCAGTTGCACCCGCTAGACTATGCTTTTGTTTCGCTAGAAGCTAATTAAAGAATTGAGTCCTTAGCTGCTTTTGCGACTCTAAACTTAACTACTGTTTTGGCAGGAATTGAAATTTGGGCGCCGGTTGCAGGGTTTCGGCCCATGCGTGCTGCACGTTCCTTTTTCTGCAATTTACCCAAGCCAGGGATGGTGAATTCACCATTTCTCTTAGCTTCGCTGTATGCGGTGCTTACGAGAATTTCTAGCATTTCTGCCACTTCTTTACGGCTCTTGCCGGTCTTTTCTGCCAACGCTTGTAGCAGTTGAGACTTGTTCATTGGTTTTGCCATAAGTGTTTATTAATTATCTTTCTCCAGATAGTATAGCATAGGGATTAAAAAATGCTAGTAAAATCAAGGGTTTTGTCAATGGTCTAAAGACCAACCCCTTTAAAAAGGTCTTTTTAAACTAACCTAGAAAAGATAAAAACAAAAATGCGCATCAATAAAAAGCCTGTAAACATTGGGGTTTTAATACAAAATCCAAAAGCTTTTCTAGATATATTGAAACCTCTGCTTTGCCGGAGTATACTTTAAGACGGTGTGAATTAAAGAAAAAACTATGCAAACAACACTGACCCCAAAAGAACAAAAACAAGTAAACGACTACTTAAAAAGCAAAGGACTTCCTGTTGATTTTGCAGTTACTTTCCAAGACGTCACCCTACCAGAACAATACTCAGAAATACGTTCCAGAAGCGAAATACATGATTTTAAGACACGTTTAGTTTCAAACATCCATTTAGATATACCAATCTGCAGTGCAAACATGGAATCAGTAACAGGAGCAGACTTAGCCATTGCTTTAGAACGCGAAGGTGGTATGGGCTTTATCCCCCAAACCATTCCAATAGACGAACGCTTAGAAATGATCAGGAAGATTAAAAGGACTGACTCTGCTTTCATAGACAACCCATTAACTGTTTCCTCTTTTCAAACTCTAAGACAAGCTAAGGAAATAATGGACAAATACAAGATATATTCGCTTGTTGTCATTGACCGTAACAAAAAACCTGTTGGTATTCTTTCAAGGCGAGACTGGCTTTATGAAACCAATCTAAACGTTAAAGTCAAAGATTTGATGGGTGGTAAAGACAAACTCGTGGTCGCTCCTGCAAACATTGACTTTGAAAAAGCAGCTGAGATAATAAAGAAAAACAAAATTGAAAAATTACCACTCGTAAACAAGGCAGGACATTTAGTTGGACTAATTACAGCACACGGACTCTACTACAAAAACCATCATCCAAGAGCAACCAGAAACAGCAAGGGAAACTTTTTAATTGCCGGATCAATTGGCGTTGGTAAAGAATTTACCAAGAGACACATGCAAGAAGTAGCGCTGCAAGTAAAAGCTGGTATTGATTTGTTGCTAATTGATACAGCTAGGGCATTTTCCGTAAACACAAAAGAGGCACTCAGAGCTGTTAAAAAGAAATATCCTAAACTTCCTGTTGTTGTTGGTAATGTTTCAACGCCAGAGGGTGCTAAATTCCTCTTTGAAAATGGCGCAGATGGCATCAAGGTAAACCAAGGCAGGGGTCATGTTTGTAGAACATCAGAAGTTGGTATTGGTATTCCTCAGCTAACAGCCATTGCTAAAGCCTCTGCAATCGCAAAAAACTACAATGGCACGGTTTTTGCAGATGGTGGCATGAAAAATGCCGGAGACATGGTTAAAGCAATAGCAGCAGGCGCTGATATTGTTTTTACAGGCTACCTACTTGTTGGCTCTAAAGAATCAGCAGCCCAGCTATATTTCAACAAAAAAGGATTACCTGTTAAAAATTATGAAGGTTCTGCTTCAATTGCCTCTCAATCAAAACGCATGGCTAAAGGCAATCTTGATCACATCAGAAGACCAGAGGGTGTTACAGAAGAAGTTGTTGTTACAGGAACAGTTTCAGAAATAGTTAATGACCTCTTAGATGGTTTCAAATCAGCAATGAGCTACCAAGGCGTTAAAAACTTAAAAGAACTTCGTTTAAAAACAAAGTTCCAATTACAAACAAGCGCTGGTTCTTTTGAGGGTTTAAAGAAATAACTAGAAAAGCTTAAAGACAAAAGAATTACTTTGATCAATCAAGCTATTGCGGAAATAGTAAGTGTTATTGCGATACACAAAAGCAACTGACTTTGCATAACGCATGCTTTGAAAAGTTAAGACCTTAACCCCAAACATGCTTTCTTCGACTATAGAACTGTTCTCAAGACTTGCTTGTATTTCCTGTTTCAATGAATCATAACTTTGAGCAGTATTCACAAAAACTTCAACACTGCCAATTTCTTTACTGTCTAGATAAAAGACAAGGGCATTACCATTTCTTTCTTCTAAACTACACCTCCAAGAAACTGGCACACTAATACTAAAACTTAAAGCCGAAACCCCGCATGATTTAACAGTCGGGTTTTCTTTTGGTTGCACTGTTGTAATATCTTCAGTCCCCTTTGGTAATTCCTGGGTTTTGTTAGCTTGTATTCCAGGAATATTTTGAGTTTGAAGAGGAGGTGTGACTGAATTAGATACACTGGCAGCAGAGCCTGTTCCAAGCAAAGGAAAGACTGCTTCCCCTGTTGGAAATTCTTGGGTTACAACCTGTTGTTTTGGTCTTGTTTTTACTTTAGAAATGACATATATACCAACGACGACAACAATTGTAAGCAACAAAATTAAAGGTATTGCTTTCTTCATATATATCTTTCAGTATACCACTTTCAAGCCAAAAAGAACGTAGTTTGACAACACCCCCTTCCCCTGATTATACTGCTAGGCCACCAGCCGTTTGCTGTCGAATAACGGCAGGTGGAAGTTCCTAACAATTAAGAGGAGGGGGTCTGGTTTACAAACCAGACAGAAAGGACCATATGGTAATGTTCCTGCTTGCAATAGCGGCAATGGCTGCTGTGCTTAGCGCAGTAATCAATACTGCTAAAACACGTCAACGTTTTAGCAAGGTTGCTGTAACAACACACATCCCAGCTGCAATCACGATGTTTGTGTTAACAGCTCATTTCTCAGAGCTGACACGAACAATCGGCCACACATCGGTGATGGATCTGATTGTTGCGCTTGCCTTGTTCACGTTATGGACAGCAGCAAAGTCAGGAACAGCCTCTGAACTATGAGCTGATATATGAACGCTCGTTTAGACTGGTCCTGAAAACAAAGCAGCCTCCCCCCTTCACAAGGAGAGGCTCTTTCAATTTAAAAGTTACTCTTCAATATATTCTGGCGAGGTTTTGTTTCGAATTGATCTGCTGACAAAGAAAAAACAAATCCCTGCTAAAAACACAAAAATTGTCACAAACTCCAAACCATGCCGCAACCCCCCATCTCCACCAAACCTGGCCTGACTTAAATCAGAAATCCTACCAACAATTGCTGGAGCAGTCGTGTCTCCAAACAAGTGGATTATTAAAACATAAAAAGCAAAAGCAGTTGCACGCATATGCTGTGGCACAACATCGTGGATAACAGCAGTTGCCGGAGAATGATACGCACTTAAAAACATTGAACCTAAAAAGAATAACAAAAGAAAATACTTACCATGTGCTTGCAGACCTAAAAACATTAATGGAGCTGCAATCAACAAAGACCAAGCAATTGTATCACTTCTACCCCATGCATATTTTTTATGCAAACGATCAGCAACATATCCCCCTAAAAAGACTCCTAAAACTCCTGAGATCATCATAGCTAAGCCAAGAATAATTGAAGCTTCCTGAATATTGTATCCTTTGTACCTTCTAACAAACTCAACGCCCCAAGAAATATATCCACCTCCCGCAAAAGCAGTTAGAGTTCCTCCTACAATAGACCAAAGCAGGGCTGGATTTTTAAGCAATTGTCTAAATGGAATCTTTGGATGAATACTCTTTTCTGTTTTGTCATACAACCGGCTACTTAAAAAAGCCAACAAAAATCCTGGTGCTGAAACAAAAAAGAAAGCATAACGCCAGTTAAAATGATATGAAATGATGCCACCTAGAGCAGCTCCCAAAGTTCCACCAATGAACATGCCGGCGTTAAAATACCCTTGGGCTCTAGCTCTTTCTTCCTGCGGAAAGTTATCCGAAATCATGGCAGTTGCAGCAGGTGCATAGCTTGCCTCGCCAATACCAACTAAGGATCTAATTCCAAGCAAAGCTTTAAAGCTTGTAGCCATTCCAGAAAAAAAAGATGCAAAACTCCAAAAAGCAACTCCGGCAGTAATCAAGAGTCTTCTAGAATATTTGTCAGCTAGCATACCTAACGGAACACTAGCCAGCGAATGCACTAACATAAAAACGCTACCTAACATTCCAAGCTGAGCATCTGAAACACCAAACTCTACTTGAATGTTATGGAACAGCGGAAATATTACTTGTCGATCAACGTAGTTAAAAAAATTAACTAAACTCAAAACCCAAATTATTTGGGTCTGTTCGCGGGTAAACTTATGCATTATTCTTTCAACCCTCCCCTTACACTTTTCATTGTATCAACTATATCAATCCTAACACGCTTTTCAATTACACCAACATCACGACAAGATTCTTCAGCTGCACTAATTAATTCTATGAGATGCTGAACCAAATCTCTTGAGGCAATATCAGGTTCAGCACTATACTTACTTAAAATTAAGCTAAGAACATTTTGAGAGAGATACAACCACTCCTGATCAGACATGCCTGTATCGTCTTCAAGTCCATTCTGATGCTCTAAAAAAGGAACATAATCATCTAGCGCCTCTGAAAGAGAAACTCTCAATCCCGGATTATTAGGCGCGGTCTCACTAACAGGCTCTTTCCAAGCATCAGGATCAGACTCCCATGGATGTTTTTCAGAATCAGTCATGGATATATGATACCACACCTTAAAACTAAATATGTCGGTGCATCTTTTTATGCGACATGCTAATAGCGCCGAACTTACTAAAATCAAGCTTTGATTTCAAAAGATATGCGATTGCCACCAAAAGAATCATTAAAGCTGACATCGAAATATATGCAAACCTAATGCCTCTAGAATCAATAATCACACCAACAACCAAAGGACCAACCAATGCTCCAATATCGTAAATTAGCGTCATTATACTACCAACCCTGCCAAAGTGTTCTGGCTGTGCACATACTGTGATAAGCTCGTTATTACCAACAGAGATTAGCTCTAAAACCAAACCTACACAGAATGCAACCAAAGCCTGCCACCAGAAGACATCTAAGAAAACAAGAGAAATAACTAAAAGAGCCATAGCAATCAAACCATAAGCAAAAGTCTTAATCCCCTGATTATCAAACCATTTGCCAAGCCACCAACCAAAAATATATGGCAAAGCAAACATTACACCAATTAAAATTGTTTTACTTAAACCAGCACCATCTGTATATGCCTGAATCGGAAGAAAGAACGCCAGCACCGAGCTTATCAAAGCAATGAAGAAATTAAACATTGCTACAGCTTTTAACTTCCAATCCCAACGAAAGAGTTCTTTTAAAGCTAAACCATAGGCTTGGTTTAAGTTTTCTGTTTCCTTACTCTGTACAAAAACTTCCGGGGTCTTCTGGAAATACCAAATGATGAAAAACGCAATCAATGATGTCGGCGTTATCAAAAACAATAACTGACTAATAGAAAAGTATTGGATTAACCACATACCAGCTAAGGCTGCAACAACCCACCAAAAATTAGCAATCGTATCAAAGTATCCAAAAATGGTTGCTAGCTTTCCATCAGAAGCATTTCTTCTAAAATATGTTCCCCTACCCACAGAGTCCATTGCAAAAGTAACACCATTCAAAAAACGACCTAAAACAACAAAGAAAACCATGCCAGTAACACCAGCTAAGAAATATGATGCACCAATCAAAGTGTAAAGCAAAAGCCCTGTGAGAATTATTGATGTTGCTTTAAAACGATCTGCAGCCATCCCAATTACCGGAAGAGCTAAGATAAAAGAAACATCATAAGCTGCACGAATTAAACCAGCCTCAGCATAACTTCTAGAAAAGGAGAAGATAAAGACAGGAAGCAACGCTTCTGCAAAACCCCAACCAGCCCAACGCACAGCAGTTGCAATTGTAAGAATCCTAATACCTAACGGAGCAGAAAACTCAGAGAAACCAAAAAGTCTTTTAATCATATGTTTAAACTTCTAAAACTCTTATCTTTTGAAAATTCTTGCCACTTAACCCTTTAATAGATGTAGGAACAAATTCATACCTTGATCCTTCCAACTGGGACGGCGAAAGAACGTACTCAGAATATTCATCAGCTTTGGGTTTCAAAGCCCCAACACCCACCCAAAACTTAGCTACAGATGTTTTTGTTGTTCCAACTGGAATATTATTTGATATCGGCATACAAAAAACTAAAATCTTGTCCTTACTTCTAGTGTATGGCCTACGACGACTAACAGTATAATATGCTTGATGTATCAGCTCTACTTTTTCGCGCCACAAAGGATCACTGTCTTGGCCAGGTTTTAACCGAACATTCATCTCAACCATATGCTTGTGTCGCTCATCCAAGGTTGGCAAGCCACCGAGTTCTTTTTCCATTAGGACAACCTTTTCTTTTAGGTCTTCCTCAAACTCAGCAGGAGTATACAGCGAGCGCACTTGCGTTAAAACAAACTTCATATTTTCTGGAACGTATTGTTTTATGAAATCCAAAAGCATTTTAAAACTACTAGTGTAACTTTCAGTCTCTGCTTCGGAGATGTTATTCATTCTTTCAACGATTACTTCATCAGAACTAAAATCAAAAACCAAACCCGGCTTATAAACCTCTGTAATAGGTTTTAGCCATTTGGCATAATACATTAGAGTGAACAGCTCAGCCCAATCAACTTCAGGAGTTTCTTCTAAGCGCCAAAGCTTGTAACCACCAAAGACAAAAACAAACTGGATTGGTTCATTTTTGCTAACACTTCTCTTTATCGCCTCTTTGACCTGTTTTTGATATTCCTCTGAAACACTAAACTTTCTGAATTTCTTTGACATTATTGTTTTAAAAATAAAATCAACAAGTTGATCTTGCGATGAAAAGCTTTGCCCCGTTTTTTCAGGTTTCAGCTGGCTTAATCTTTTTTGGATAAAATCTTGAACATTCATAGTATTGGAGATGTGGGCAGGATTTAAACCTACCTACTCTGCCTTGCGGACAGATGCCTAAACACTCGGCCACCACATCAACATAAGCATAACAAAAAACACTAGCTTGAGCTAATGTTAAAATAGGCAAAACTAATAGTAATGCAAAAAATAATCGTAAAAATGTTCTACACAACCCACCCTTAAGCAACGACCTCTCGATAGACGTTCTCGAGCTGGTCAACCATGTCTGAACACGGAAACTCCTGGGAAACGCGCTTTTTACCTGAACGACCAAAACGCTTAGCTAATTTCGGATCCATAAGAAGCTCTATAACCTTTGTGGCAAACAAACTACCGTTGTCCCTGGATATAACAAAACCAGTTTGCCCGTCCAAAACAACCTGTGGCTGACCTAACGGCTTAATACCCACAACTGGAAGACTAGCTTCCATGGCTTCAAGCACTGCCATTCCCCTAGCCACGCTTGGCGTGCAAAAAACATCCGCTATCTGCAAGTATTTACTGATTTGCGTCGTTGCCTTAACAAAGATGACCGCACCGGCCAAGCCTAAATCAGATGCTTCTTTGACAAGGTTAATTTTTTCCGGACCGTCGCCCACAATTACAAGTTTAGTATTTGGCACCCGCTTTATAACCGGAACAAACCATTCAATCAAAGCTTTGTAATTTTTACCTCGTTCTAATCGCGCCATAGAAACGACAACCTTGTCAGTTTCACCAATACCAAAGCTCATTTTAAGAGCTCGACGTTCTTTAAGACTTAAATTTTCTCTTAAAGGAACTGTGCCATTGTAAATCACGCTTAACTTATTTTCTTGAACACCGTTTTTTCTAAGTTCGGGCAACAACCAATCCACCACAGTTACCACTTTATCCGAATACTTATCAATTACTTTTCCCAAAACTGTGAGCTCCTTAGGAGTATATCCATGCGCGGTTTTAACCACTGGCACTCCTGTTATAAATCGAGCCAACCAAGCCGCCTGGCTGGACTGCAGTTTCTGAGCATGGATAAAAGAAATGTCCTCTTGAAAAGAAATTCGAATCATCTGAAATGCACCGTAAAGCACCCCTAAGAAGCCATGTTCGAAAAACGCGCGCACGAAACGGATATCCGGATGGAAATGCTTACGAAAAGGACCTTCATTGGCTAAAACCACGACTCGGTGACCGCGCTCGTGTAGCTCATTGGCAAGAAGGACAGTATACTTCTCTGCACCTCCGACCTCTAGATTTTCCGTGACAATGAGGATATTCTTATTTGCTAATTTTAGAGTCATAAATAATATTATCAATTGTTCAAATAAATACACTCCAGACGGAGTGCGCAGAAAACCCTTTTATTTCCATCATTGTGACAGTTATCACAAAAAAAAGCAAGTCCTGGAAAAAACTCTTTAAAATTGACATAAAACAAAAAACACTAGCTTAGGCTAATGTTCATTTTATAACTTTATTTCTTTAAACAACTTGTCTGCTTTTAAAGCCTTACCAAAAGATTTTAAATCACGTTTTTCTTTCATATTCACAAACAAGGTTGCCGCCAAAGTTACATTTCTCATTCGAATAAAAAAGAGTAAAAGATCTCTTTCTTTTTTACTTAACACACGATACTTAGTATAGCTTTTTAAATATGCATCAAGTATTGTTGCATGCATATTTACCGAATTAAGGAACAACCACCACCACAAAGAATTGGCTGTGTCCAAGACAAAGGGCTGTGAAGAAGCATCGTCGAAATCTAAGATTGCTTTAATTCGTTTTTTCGAAACTATTAAGTTATCACTATCATAATCCAAATGAACTTCACCTGAAGGCAATGCATTAATTTCTTTTATTCTTTCTTTTGCCTCTGCAAGAATATCTGATGATATTAAAGCATATATTCTACGCAACTTAGCATTTTCTATATTCCTTAGCGCTTGTTTGCTTTCATTTTCTAACCATGAAACCGTTTTTCCAAAAAAATTATTTTTAGTCTTTCTAAAGCCACTAGCAACAACATGCATCTTAGCCTGGTACTTTGCAAACACAGGAATTAAATTAATTTGTGAAGCTTCCAAATGCTTTCCTTTAACATACTTCATTAAAATAGCACGCCAAACTTCGCCTTTGGCATCAAAGAATTTTGTTAAATAGCCACCTGATTTATTCTTCAGGACTCTTACTATCGGAATATTGTTTAAGCTAAAGTCCTTCATTATCTTAAGCTCATTTTGTATTTGAGCATCTGTGCGGTGACCTTTTTGATATACCCGTAGAACATATTTTTTCCCATTTGAAATCAAAATCAAAAAAGAAGAGTTTACAACCCCTTTTTTGATAACCTTAATCTTTTGAGCTTTCAAACCAAATTGATCCAAGGCTTTTTGTAAATCGGTTTTTGAACCTTTAAACTTAATTTGCATAGTATATTATTAAAACAATCATAACAAAAAACACTAGCTTGAGCTAATGTTCATTAAAGCTTTATGCCGTTGTAATACAAATATAGTTTAGGCATCTAATTCCAAAGCTTTACGGGCTTTCTTGTACATAAATGATTTATTTGGATCAATCGGTCCGCTTCCTGATCTTCTACTCAAAAAAGTTACCGCGTCACAAAGAGCAGAATAATACATCCAGAATTTTAGTTCTGAAAGCGCAAGTTTAGTGCCCGCAGCATTATTGTAGCCTTCTAAAATTGTTTCAATTATTTCACGGTCAAAATCCTGACCACCGTCTGGGAAAGACCATTCTACCAACATAAGACCTAAATCATATTCCTTTGGTCCTGAAAAAAACCATTCAAAATCAACAACCGCCTTAATATTATTCACGGTTTGATCCCAGATAATATTTTTGATCCTGAAATCGCCGTGCACCAGATTGTTTTCTACGGAACGTTGTATTGCTTGTTCTCGGGCATTTTTTAATTCAGTAGTAAATTCCTGACTGATAACATGTCCTTGCGACAAAAAACTATCGATTTGACTGGTAAGAGTTTTGTGGACGCGGGATTTAAAATTTATACCTCCAGCAGAATGTAACATCTGTAACACTGCTGCAGCGTTAAGGCATTGTTGCTTGCTTGGGACATAATTAGGATCATGAAAACTATGCCCATCTATAAATTCAAAGACAACACATGTTTTGCAAAAATCAGGCACAGAAACAAAGTTTCCTGACAAGGATGGCTTTGGTTTAGGAATCAACAAACCAGCCTCTTTTAAACTAAGTAACAAAGAGGCTTCTTCAAAGACTTCTTCTATGGGAATAATCTTACCAAAACGAACAAAATTATACCCTGAGGTTGTTTGAATTTTTAAACTAAGATTATAATCGGTTTCCTGAATAACCTCCTGACTCAAAATCTGCCAACCATACTCTTTTTCTAAAAATTGCTTTACTTGTTGTTGATCCATGTCATTTCAAATATTTTAACATTTCTTGAGCTAATGTTAAATTGACAAGATAAACTAGTGATGTATAATATCATTGTAGAAATCGTTCTACTTGATTTTGATCAAAACCCCTCTGGAGAGGGGTTTTTGAATGTACTTATTTAAATCTATCTTTATCCAGCCTGTATTCAAAATCTTCAGCAAAAAGTACATGTTCGATGATACCTTGCTCTTTCAAGGTTACTAACTCTTTACCAAGATGGTCTCTGGCTGCAAAGATTATTATCTTTTTATTATAACTTTCGAAAATATATTTTAGAACGTATGCTAGATCTCCATCTCCTGAAAAAACTATTACTGTATCATAATTTTCTCTTTCCACAATAATATCAACAGCCATTTCCACATCTAAATCACATTTCTTATCTAAGCCTTGTGTTCGGTTTGGATCATGAATATATTTCACTCTCTTGGTCTCTATTTCAAAACCACTTAACTCGGCTTTTTCTAATATTCCTTTAGACCAAGGAATCATATTGAAAGAGCTATCTTTTGGACCATAATCTGACCCATAATAAAAACGGCGTAGGAACTTTTTACCGGAAGACAAATGCTTTACTAACTTACCAAGCTCTTTAATTCCAATTTTCCAACCTAAGCTATCTTTCCATTTCTCCACATTTCCAAAATCAACAATAACCAGATTCCTACTCCTGGTTGCTTCTAATTTATTTATCAACTTGTTAATATCTATCTTATCCATATATACGGATAATTATATCTAACAACTTATGAAAACAAATTAAAAACAGGCCAAAGCCTGTTTTACAAAATCTATATTTCCAAAATTTATTGGCAGGGGGTGTAGGAATCGAACCCACGCGTACGGTTTTGGAGACCGTCGTACTACCACTATACGAACCCCCCAAGAAAAACAGCTTGCAAGCACAAGGCTTACAAGCTGTTTTGTACTACTTGGTTTCCTTGTGCATTGTCATCTTCTTGCAATGCTTACAAAACTTCTTAAGTTCCAAGCGCTTCGGTGTTAACTTCTTGTTTTTTCTGGAATGATAATTTAAATTCTTACATTCTGTACATTCCAACTTTATCAAATTGTCTTGAGACATCGTTTTACTTCCTTAATGCGATTATGGAGCCGGCTGTCGGACTCGAACCGACCACCTACGGTTTACAAAACCGTTGCTCTACCGGATGAGCTAAGCCGGCAAAGAGATAAAATTAACTATTAAAATTTAACATAAAGGGTCTAAAAAGTAAAGGGCCTTGGGTCGCAGGATGTCAATCCAGCGCGCCAAGGCACCTTTGCTTGTTTGGATTTTTCGTTTCTTCATCGATACTTTGATGGCATACGAAAAAACCAACATCTTTCCTCCTGTTTTAACTTCTTTCGACTCCGAGCGCTTTACGACGCGTGATAACCCGCGTACGCTCGCGCATAATCTGCGCACGCTCCAGGTAGCCCTGAATGTCGTGGACAGCCGTGTACTCGAACCCAGGGTGCTTCAGAAGCTCTGAACCAGGCTCAATGTGATGAAGGTTCGTGTATGCTACACGAAACTCCGCCTGAGCCTGAAGAAGCTCACCAGCCGAATGCTGGCCGTCGTCCGTGCTATTTACAGCGGTCATAAACAAGAGCTCCTGTGGGGGGTTATTGGTGGGCAACAGCAGCGAACGACTGCATCATCGTGAGAAGCTTGCTGAGACTAACACTATACACATCAATCAACGTACCAACCTCAGAAGATGCCTGAGCGTAAAGCACCAAGGGATCAACACCCTCAAAGCGCTGAGACAACAACTGCTCGAGCTTGGAATACTCTGCCTGCTCGCAGAGATCAAGCCACGCTCTGAGATATTGTTCTTCGAGATGCAACGCTGCTGCAAGCTTCAAAAGCTCATGCAGTCGAACTCGCGCGCACATCAGGGAATAAAGTCTCATTGAGAGTCTCCTCGTTTGATGCGCTCGATCTCATGAACAAGCGCTGCAAGCAACAGCACAACAACTCTAAATGAAACCTCCCGCTGGTCATTCGAGGAGTGATCCCATGCCTTGGGCCCATCCCAGAATCTTGCCTTAAGCTGAGTTGAGTCTCTCTTTGCAGGAAGACCTTCTCCAACTTGGCAATATTCCAGGAGCTCGTTTTTCGGATCTCGTAAGTACAGGTCGGAAGCAGCGACTCTGCACTGGGCCAAAACCTGTGCGGTCTCTGCTAACTCAACCATAGATACCTCCGGACAAAGGCAACAACCAGCTTTCGCTGGTTATATATGAATATACGCCTAGAATTAAATATATTCAAGCACAACAAAAAACCCCGCAAAGTGCGGGGTTTTTTCTCCTACCTTAGTTTATGACTTCACCTGTCGGATAGACACTTAAGTCTAGGCGTTTAACTTGTGAAAGTTTGTATTTCATTTTTGTAAATGCAGAGTAAGTAGCAAATCCTTGCTTCTCCCCTTTTTCGTTTATGAGATAGATGGTTCTGCGATCTTTCAAATCTGTTGCTATTGTTCCTGATTTTGCTCTAATAATGTCGCCTTCGGGCAGAAGCTGATCTGCTTCACTAGCTTTGATTACCGAAACCTTTCCATATGACTGAAATTCAGAGAAAGTAGCAAAGGGACGCTTCTTACCAGCAGAAACAATGTATATTGCTTTGCCAATAGAGATGAAGGTTCCATCTGGATGAGAGTTAATCAAAGTCTCACCTAAGACCTGTCCTTGTGGTACTGTTGGAACAACTACAGGAGGAACAACAGGATTAACAGCAACTGGAACAGAAGGAGTTGGAGGAACATATGAAGAACCACCGCCTCCACCACCACTACTAACAACAGCGGGTGCATATGTTGCAAAGGTTGTAAAGTGCTTAGTCCAAACAATTATGTCAGTACCATTATCGAACTTACATTCGCTGTTTCCAGAGAGCTGTGCATCAACTGTAGCTTGGTCGTCTGCAGTACAAACCGTAGTTATTGGATAGAAACCATTACCTGGATCATACCCGACCTTCTTACCAGTCTTACCAGCAAAGAGCAACCTGACCGCTTTGTTAAAGGTTAAAGATTGATTTGTTAATCCAACCTCAATAGCTGCACTAACATCACCACCCTGCAAGATGAATTCAGTTATCTTGTTGGTTGGCGCATTTATAACACCATTCCAAGATGAGTCTCCTGTAATAACCAATCCAGCAGGCAAAGTAACATTAACACTACCGCTACTACCAGTTGCTGAATCAATTGTTAATTCTGCGGTTGTTGTTACGATCTTATTGTCTCCTGAGGTTTCTAACAAAGCTGCAAAGTTAATTGTTGGCTCTGTTACAGTTTCAGGAATTGTCACAGTAGAATCATTTGAGTTATCACCGACAACAACTTCAGTGTGTGAAGTATCCATGCTTGTATCTTCGTCTAAGATTAACTGTTGATCATCGATTGGATTGCTTACGTCAACAGATCCATAAATCATATCAGCAATAGCCGTAAGATCGGCAGTACCCCACCAGTTGTGAGTTGCGTTGACTGTATAGCCGTAAGCAGTAGCATCGTCTGGGTGTATCGCAACACCGTAAAATGTACCATTAAAATTATTATAATTCACCATAACTGTGCTACCAGATGGGTTTGATTCAAAGAAAACAGCAACTTTATCAGTACCACCCTTATGGTCCGTCAATCCTGAAATAGTATTTCCTGTAACAACCGCATTAGGTGTATCTTTCTCAAGACCAATAGCATGTGCCCAGAGCCCTTCAAGTGTGCCAATTGTATTGTTTGTAACTTGAAGACCGGTGGTCTTATGGTTTACAAGAAGACCATAAGCACCAGCACCGCCATGATATCCACCACTTGAACCAATCCAGTCAGCGGTTGATGCATAAATATTATTTATTGTATTACCAGAGATAATAACATTTGAGGTAATTTTTGTGCCTGTAGAATTACCTAAGTACACCCCTTTTGCGCTACTGCCAGCACTACCAGCATGAACCATGCTTGTATTACCTATATTTGAAATAGTGTTGTTTTCGATGTTAATAGTTGAAACATCAGCAGCACTACTTATAACAGCAATTGCCTGTGCAGAACCTTCTATTAAGCTTGAGCCTATATCATGGATAGTGTTATTTGAAAAAGTTAGGTTGCTATGATCCGTCGCAAGGATACCAAAATTACCAGATGGATTCGTAATATTCATCCCTTTAACAGTTACATCATCACTTGTGATGGTTATATAACCCGTGAGATTAGCACCCGTAGAACCTTGAAGAGAAAGCGACTTAGAAATAGTTACGTTTTCTGTGTATGTTCCTGCTCCGACATTAATTGTGTCCCCAGAACTTGCAGCATTAACTGCATCTTGAATAGTGTAAAAAGTATTAGCAGGTAAAACACTAGCAATGGCTTGTATTATTTCGCTATTTACTTCAGTAAACTCGGTGCTGTTACTTTCTGTCCAACCGCCATCAAAATTTTGATTTGTTCCTACAAATGAATTCACTGAAGCCATTGCGCCGGATAAATCACCTGCTGCAGAAAGCCCCAAGACAGCGTATGCTGTCGTTTGCTTAACACCATCGTTAGAATTTGCTGTTATTGCTCCAGTAGTTCCATCTTGCTCAATAACTAATTTAGTCTTGATATCTGAGTTCGCTGTTGGGAATAAAGCTGTTGATTCTAACGCCGAAGCAAGTCCAAGCGAGTAATATGTATCCTGCGTAAGGTTGAGAGATCGATCATAAGCAGAATCTAAAACATCAGCCTTCACAATATTTGCAAGAGCGGTACCCCATGTAGTTTCTCCTGTCAATTTTGCTGCTAAAACCCAACCAGAAATTTGCCAGACTCCGATACCTGATGGTGCTGGATACCACCCATGATATGTATCTGCTATGTCTTGAGCAGTTACACAACCTGTAGCACAGTAGCGGTTTGGTTGCGTCATAAAATGATTCATCAAAGCTGTTGCCTTGTCAGAATAAGCAGTGTTACCAGTTACCTGCGCAATCTTTGCTAGGAATTCTATATCACTTGAATAAAAACGGTTCGCATTGTCTGTATCCAAATCAGTTGGAGTTGGAACACCTACAAGATGCTCTGCTGTCAAAGTTGCTCCAGTAAGATACGACGCTTTATGTGTCAATTGATATGCGTCTAACAACCCCAAAGCGGAAATCCCAAAATTATTCCGATCGCTTGGTCCTCCACCGGTCCATTGCCACTGCCAACCACCATCAGAATTTTGTTGTGACAAAAGATGGTCCGCACCCTTTACTACAGCATTGTAATAACCAGCCTTCTGTGTGTCATAAACAACACTGAAAGTATTTGCGGCTTTAGCTTGCTGAAGAAAGCCAAACATTCCTAAAAACATAAAGGAAAAAGCTGCCAAGAATAAAAGAGTCTTGGAACTTATGCTGTTCCTTAATAAAACAGTATTCATTTCTTTAAAACTTAATGATTTTTTAATCTCAATTCAATCATATGCCTCGCTTTCTGCAAGTCAAGCAAAAAAGTGCTTAACCTCTTGATAACCTGTCGATAAGTCAAAACAAAAAACCGCTATATAAAGCGGTGATAAAATCTTTCTAAAATCTAGATGGAGCCGTTGATCGGAATTGAACCGATGACCTACTCCTTACCATGGAGTTGCTCTACCAACTGAGCTACAACGGCAGGTTTCAAATTTAATGGTGGGTGGTGAAGGATTTGCACCTTCGAAGCCACGAGGGCAGCTGATTTACAGTCAGCTCCGTTTGACTACTTCGGTAACCACCCGTAATTTTTTAATGTTCTAACTGACTCAACTTTTCTTTTAAGGAAATATCTTCTGGATTTTTTTCTGAAGCCGCTTTTAGTTTTTCTAAGGCCTCTTCCTTCTCTCCCAAAGTCAACATTGAATCAATCAGTATTAGTAAGTATTGCATATTCCCCGGCTCCATTTCAACTGCTTTTAGGAAATTGTCTTTTGCTTCAGCACTCTTACCTGCTCCTTGCAGAGATAGTCCTAGGTTTACAAACCTTGCAGGAATTAAATCATTAAGCTCCAAGGATTTTAAATATGCGTCTGCTGCTTCTGAAAAGCGTCTGGTTGAAAGCAAAGCATTGCCTAAATATGCAAAATAGTTGTCGTTCTGGGGATTATGCTTCACTAAAAACTCTAAGATCTCAATCGCGTTGTCGTGCTTTTTCTGCTTAATATATATCTTCATTAAGCCTTCATAAGCGAGGTATTCTTGTGGATTCTTTCGGATAACCTGGATTAAAGTTTCTTCAGCCTCTAAAAGCTTACCCTCTGAAATTAAACGGTCAGCTTTCTTTAAACTGCTGTACATACCAATATTAACAGCAGTTCCTGCTGGTCTAACTAACCTTGCGACTCTGTTTGCCAAGATCTGACTTTGCTTTAGATCTTTTGCTTCCAGCATAAAATGCCAGACTTTTCGTGCTACAAAGCCAGTTCCGTATTTAATCTGCTGCCATGCTTTTTTACAAAGCACTCTAAAAACAACGGAAGCTTTTCTGACAAATGGTTCTTTGCCTGTTTCTGCTTCTTGGTGTGCTTTGTCTTTTTCAATTGCTTCTGGCAATCTACGCAAAAACAAAATAACTACACCAAGAACTGCAAAAATTAGGACTAAATTAGCAATCAATGTGAAAGACAAGAAAGCCTCCCAGAGATTAATTTCCTAGATGAAATCTTGAAAATCTACGAACTACAATATTCTCGCCAAGCTTTGCAACTGAATCTGACAATAGATCTTTGATCTTCTTTTCAGGATCCTTAACAAAACCTTGTTCCATCAAACAAGTTTCCTCGTAAAACTTAGCAAGCTTACCTTCAACCATCTTCTCAACAACAGCATCAGGCTTTCCTGAATCTTTTGCTTGTTCCTTGTAGATCTCTTTTTCTTTTTCAACCACTTCCGCAGGAACATCAGAGATATTTACGTACAAAGGGTTAGAAGCCGCGATGTGCAAAGCAAGTTCTTTAGCAAGACTTTTAAAATCATCAGTGCGGGCAACAAAGTCTGTTTCTGTGTTTAATTCAAGCAAAACACCAACTTTACCACCTGCATGGATATAGCTTTCAACAATGCCTTCTTTAGCAACACGGTCAGCTTTCTTTAAAACTTTTGATTGACCTTTTTTGCGCAAGATTTCAATTGCCTTTTCCTTGTCGTTTAAAGCCTCGTCTAAAGCGGCTTTAACATCGGCAATTCCCGCACCAGTTAACTCACGAAGTTCTTTTAATAGTTCCATAGTTTTTTGTTGTTAATTGCTTTTTACGCTCTCAGCAACAACTGCTGAGGCTTGGGGTGTAAAACTCTTTTTACCTTCTAAGATTGCATCTGCCAAAGCATCTGCAACATATTGCACTGCTTTTATGGCATCGTCATTTGAAGGGATTGGAAAATCAATGTTGTCTGGGTTACTGTTTGTATCAACAACACCAATGACCTTAACCTTTGATTTCTGAGCTTCTACAAGAGCAATGTTATCGTAATTAACATCAAAGACAATAACTGCTTCAGGAAGCTTTCTTAAATCCTTAATACCTTCAAACAAGGTTCGCATCTTAATGAGTTCACGATCGATCATCAAGCGTTCTTTCTTAGTGTAGTTCTTTTCTAACTCACCTGTTGCTTTAAGGTTCTCATAACGTTCCATTTTCTTGATGGTTTTCTGAATGGTTCTAAAGTTGGTAAATGTTCCACCAAGCCAACGAGTGATGACAAATGGCATACCAGCTGCAATTGCTGCGTTTCTAACCGCTTGTTTTGATTGACGCTTTGTTGCAACAAACAAAACTAAACCACCCTTAGCTGCTGTTTCTTTTGCAAAAACCATAGCATCTAAAAGCTTAGAACGAGTTTTCTCTAAATCCATAATATGAATGTTGTTTCGAACAGCAAAAATGTACGGACGCATCTTTGGGTTCCAGCGTGAAGTTTGGTGACCAAAATGAGCACCAGCCTTCAACAGGTCGGACAATTGAATGTCTTTCATTAAAAATTCCTTTCTTCCTATCCTTGTTCTTCTATTCCGGCAACTCTGTTTTCACCCTCAAGCTACTTACAAAGCAGGATATATCCGAAATATGCTTAATTAATATCAAAAAGAGTATACTGGATTTTAAGAAAAAAGGCAAATACTTTCTGCCCCTTTGTTTTTTTGATATAGTAACGACATGAAAAAGTCCATTATTTTCATCTGCAACGGCAACATAGAGCGATCGGTAATAGCCGCGCAGTGTTTAAATAACGTTTTAAAAAAGAAGCGATTAACTACAAAATACAGAGCAGACTCTTTTGGTTTGCAGGGCACCAAAAATACTCCTAAGCCACTGCATAAAAAACTTAGTCAATACCCAAAAGAATACAAAGCGGCGTATCCAACACTAAAAAAATTAAAGATTGATATCAGCAAACACACCTACAAAAAAATAACTTTGTCTGCAATAAACTCTGCAACAACTATAATCGCGATGGACAAAAAAGTATACGCTTCAGCAAATAACTCCCTTTTAAAACAATTTCCTTTTGCTAAGAAAAAAATTCATATTTTTTCAGAAATAACCATAAACCATAAAAATGTAAAAGATCCTCACGGTAGTGGAAGCTATAAAACCCACGAACGTGTTATACAACAAGTTCAAGAAGCAATAAATAAAAACTACAAAAAAATTCTCCACTTGTAAGAATAAACTTTTACTATCCTGGGTAACAGAACAACTTCAAAAAATTTTTAAACTTTTTTCTTAAGATTTGTTCTACTTCTTTGATTAAAAGGTACTATGCATTTTATATTATTTAGAGTAAAATCGCGCCAATCTAAACGAAGGTACCGTTTTATCAACATTGTAATAACCTAGTGTCAGGTCCCCCTTAGATCCATGAAAATCTGAACCACCAGTATAATTCAGGGCTTGCAAATCAACTATTTTTCTTAAAAATTCAATTTGATCTGGTGAGGTCTCGTTATGATATACCTCTATCCCAATTATACCAATTCGTAGTAAATCGTTAATACTAGGCTTATCCAAGGGCTTGGTTACAACGCTTACTGAGACAAAAGGCTGCATGATGATGAGATCCTGTGCTACATTTTTAAACTTTTGTATAACCCATTCAATAGTCACCCCGCTGCGTTCGACTGCACAAGGTTTACCCGGAGCCTGATATTTATTATCATATCATAACAAATTTTGATCGAAACCAATCTTATCTTTACCCATGTATGCTCTCAATGCTTCAGGAACAACGATTGTTCCATCCTCTTGCTGATAGTTCTCAAGTATTGCAATTAACGTGCGTGATATGGCGATTGCTGTACCATTTAGCATATGAAGATACTCAATCTTTCCATTTTTTCTACGAACTCTGATTTTTAAATTTCTGGCTTGGTAATCTGTACAATTCGATGTAGACGTCACCTCACCATAATCATTACGTCCTGGCATCCAAGCTTCAATATCATATTTCTTTGCAGCAATGGCGCCTAGATCACCAGTACACATTTCCAAAACGCGGTACGCAATACCCAACCCTTGATATATCTTCTCTTCCAGTCCTAAAAGATAACTATGCAAAGCCTCTGATTCTTCAGGAAGACAATAAACAAACATTTCCGCTTTAGTAAACTGATGAACACGGTAAAGACCGTTAGAATACTTACCATAAGCTCCTGCCTCCTGTCTAAATGCGTGGGAGTACCCAATATACTTCAATGGTAATTTTTCCTCAGGTATAATTTCATCGGCATATAGCCCAGCTATAGTAACTTCGGCGGTAGCGATTAAACCCAAATCCTCGCCTTCGATTGTATAAATCTGAGCTTCATCGCCTTTGGGTATATATCCTGTACCTAAATAATATCGAGACTTTGCCAAATCTGGCGTTATGATGGGCACAAAGCCTTCTTTAGCAAGTAATCTAAAAGCATATTCAACTAAAGCAAA
>DAIEPO010000005.1 GCA_027348385.1 bacterium | reverse complement strand
ACTTAGAGCACAGATTGTTCGTGTTGTTTTTGGTTCCGGAAACTTTGATTGGCAAGCAACTAAGTTAACCGCAAACATGCTTGGTATTTTTGCATTCAGTGTTTTTGCACAAGGGCTTTCACCACTTTTTTCAAGAGCTTTCTATGCTAGACATAACACCCTAACACCGGTTTTGGTTGGGCTTCTAAGCTTAGGTGTGAATGTAATATTCTCAATATTTCTTTCAAGAACACTCGGAGCTTACGGCATTATCTGGGGTTTCACTATTTCAAGTTTGTTTAATGCTTTCTTGCTCTATCTACTGTTGTCTTTTAAAGTTGAAGGTTTAGATAGCTACTATATCTTTAAATCAGCAGCCAAGATTATTCTTGCAAGTGCCATGCTTGCGTTTGTGGTGTATATTTCTTTGCAGGTCTTTGCTTCGCATTTTGTTACTAACACAGTTATCACCATATTCTTGCAAGGGTTTCTTGCGGGTGTTGCTGGTTTAGCCATATATTTTGCGGCTGCCGTTGCTTTAGATATTAAGGAAGCAAAGAGCGCTTTAGGTGTTGTGCGCAGAAGGTTTTTAAGATAGAATTCAGGGATGCAAAACATACGTAACTTCTGTATTATCGCGCATATTGATCATGGTAAGTCTACTTTAGCAGACCGTCTTTTGGAGTTTACGAACACAGTTTCAAAGCGCGAAATGAAAGATCAACTCTTAGATCAAATGGACCTTGAAAGAGAACGTGGTATTACCATCAAATTGCAGCCAGTTAGAATGGATTACAAACTGGATGGTCAAGAATATATTTTGAATTTAATAGATACTCCAGGGCACGTTGATTTTACTTATGAGGTTTCTCGTTCGCTAGCTTGTTGTGAAGGCGCGATCTTAGTTGTTGATTCTACCCAAGGTATTGAAGCGCAAACTCTTGCTAATGTGCATTTAGCCTTAGAACATAATTTAAAAATCATTCCTGTTGTTAACAAGATTGATTTACCAAACTCAGATCGTAAAAAAACAGCTGAAGAGATCATAAAGATATTCGGATTTAAAGAAGAAGAGATTCTTTATGCTTCAGGAAAAACAGGCGAAGGAGTTGATGAAATATTAAAAACTGTTGTTGAAAGAGTTCCAGCTCCAATTGGAAATCCTAACAATCCTTTGAGAGCTTTGATTTTCGACTCTATCTATGATACGCACCGAGGTGTGGTTTCGTTCATTAGAATATTTGATGGCAGTATTACAAAAAACAAAAGCATACGAATGATTGGAACAAATACAGAAGCACAAGCTTTGGAGATTGGTTTTTTCAGACCAAAGTTTGAAGCACAGCCTGAAATTAAAACCGGAGAAGTTGGATATATTGTTACAGGCTTGCGTGATGTTTCTAAAGCAAGAGTAGGCGATACTGTAACACTTAAGGAGTTTAAAGATGTAGAACAATTACCTGGTTACAAGCTGGTGAAGCCAATGGTTTATGCAACTATTTTTCCAACATCTGCAGAAGACTATCCAGAACTTCGTGATGCTATGGAAAAGTTAAAGCTCTCTGATGCTGCTTTGTCTTTTGAACCAGAAAATATTCCTTCGATTGGTTTTGGTTTTAGAACAGGCTTTTTGGGTCTTTTGCACATGGATATTGTGCAAGAAAGACTTTCAAGGGAATATGGTTTAGATCTAGTACTTACTGCACCAAGCGTTGCTTACCGTATTACTTTAACTAATGGCCAAGAGAAAGTTATTCATACTCCTGCAGAATGGCCTGATCCTTCAATCATAGGCAGCGTGCAAGAACCTTGGATGAAAGTTGAGATTTTAACGCCTGCTGAATACATTGGTTCAATCCTTGATATTTCAATTCAAAGAAGAGCCATTAGCAAAGACATTAAGTATCTTGGTCAGGACCGGGTCTTAATGGAGTTTGAAATGCCTCTTGCAAACATTATTGTTGATTTCTATGACAAACTTAAAAGCGTTTCCTCTGGTTATGCCTCATTAAACTATGATTTCATTGATAGCAGGGTGGGTGAGCTTTCTAAGATTGATATTTTAGTTTCAGGAGAACCTGTAGAAGCATTAGCAATGATTGCTCACAGATCAACCGCAGAAAATGATGGTCGTGATTTAATCTCTAAGCTTAAAGATTTAATTCCGAAACAACAGTTTGAAATTGCACTTCAGGCTGCAATTGGTGGAAAAGTCATTGCCAGAGAAACAATTAAGGCATATCGTAAAGATGTCACAGGGTATCTCTATGGCGGTGATGTTACCCGTAAGATGAAGCTTTTGAATAAACAGAAAAAAGGGAAGAAGCGCATGAAAATGGTTGGTAGAGTTGAGATTCCTCAAGAAGCTTTCTTGGCAGTATTAAAGAAATAGCTATGGCTAAAAAAACAAAATTTAAAGCTTGGCAGAGAATTTCAAGGAAAATCTTGTACAAGAATCCTGCTCACAGTTATTTCCTAGATCAGATATATTTACCAGATGGCAGAAAACATGAATATGTTCATGCTAAGATTATTCCCGGAGTTTTGATAGTGGCCTTAAATTCTAAAAAAGAAGTTTGTTTAATTTCCCAGTATCGTTATATCCACAAAAGGAAACTTTTAGAATTACCCGGCGGTGGAGTAGATACAAAAGAAAGTCCTTTGTATTATGCAAAAAAAGAACTTTTTGAAGAAACAGGATTTACTGCAAAGAAGTGGTTTAAGCTTGGACGTTTTCATTCAATGCCGGGCCACACCAATTCCACAATCCATATATATCTAGCAGAGAGCCTTAAAAAACAAGGCCGTGGTTCTGATATGTTCATTGAAGGAATTAGCAGGATGCACTTTGTTTCTTTGAAAAAAGCTCTGATCATGATTCAAAAAGGACAAATTACTCACGCAACCTCTGTAGTGGGAATTTTTCTTGCAGCCATGAAATTGAAAGCTTTGTGATATACTTAAATATATGTTTAGGAACAGAAAAAAAGCTCAAACCATTGTTAATATCGTTATTTTCCTGGTGGTACTATCAATGATTTTAATGCTTTTCTCACAATCATCAGTATATTGAAACAAAAATGTTTTCATTAAAGCTTCATAGCGACGAACAGCTCTTAGCAGTCTATCGAAAGCACGAGGTTACACTTGTGCCTAAGGTACTGCAGATTTTTGTATTCATATTCATTCCTTGGTTTTTTGGACTTAAGTATGACTATGTTTTTTCAAGCCCAGGCCACACGAAGATCTTCATTGTTTGGACCTTGTTAGTAGCATTCTTTGCGTTGCATGCTTTCATTGTTTGGAGCATTAATGTTTACATTGTTACAACCAAACGTTTGGTGCATATTGTACACACTGGTCTGTTTAAAAAAACAGTTGTTGAAACACCGCTTGATCGTATTTTAAATGTTAGTTTTAGAACAACAGGCATTCTTTCAACACTTTTTAACTATGGTGATGTTTTGGTGGAAGTCGTTGGTTTAGATCATTCCTTGGTTTTGAAAGCAATTCCAGGTCCTTCAAAAGTTAAGGATTTCATCTGGAAGATACATTTAGAGTATGGAGCAAGTTCAAGTACTAAAACTGCTTACACTCAACCTGAGTTTGCTAAGGTTTTCATAAAGCCTAAGAAAAGTCTTTAAATATATGCAAAGTTTTAAAGAAATTATTCAAAGCAAAGCTTTTGTTGTCTCAGGATCTATTTTCCTGGTTTTTCTTTTGGTAGTTAGTTTTGGACAGTTCAGAAACAGATACAGCATTCAAAAAGAGATAGATGCACTATCTAAACAAGCAGATCAGATTCAGAAAAACAATCAAGAGGTTTCTAACTTCATCGCATATTTAAAGACTGATAGTTACAAAGAACAAGCAGCTAGACAACAACTAAATCTTAAAAAAGAAGGCGAAGTAGTATATTCTTTTTCAGGGCTAGCTCCACAAGCAGAAGTTGTAAGTTCTGAAGCTCAAGCAAAAGAAGAAGCTTCAAAAAAATCTAATGTCGAGAAATGGTTAATATATTTTCTAAAGGGAGGTAATCCTTAATTATGTCAAAGAGGTTAAAGTTAAAAACAAAAAAACGTATTCTTTTTTTTGTGCTTGTCGTATTCCTGCTTTTCATATTACAAGCATATTTTTTACCAGCAACTTTTGTTTTAGGTAAAGGGGTTTTTAGGTATTTGCCACTTCCTGCAATATTTGTTAACTCAAAAGTCGTAACTTTGGGAGAATATTTCACTCGTTTAGAGGTATCAGAGACAGTTAAAAAAACAAGTTTGAGTTTTGATCAAAAACAACAGCTTTTTAATCAAATGGTTTTAAACAAGATTGCAGAGAGCTTGCTTTCTGCCAAAGGTATTGGTATGTCAAAGGCTGAGGTTGATACCGCATACTCTTTACTCAAAGAAACAACTCAAAAACCAAACCTTGCAAAAGATTACAAACTTTCAGAAGGGGAGTTTAAGGATTGGTTTGTATATCCTGATTTAGCTAAAGTAAAATTAGCTGTTTGGCTTTCTTCAAACAAGAAATTAAACAAAGAAGCATATTCAAAATATGACTTGGTAATGTCAAAGCTTGATTCAACAGAGTTTGATGCTTTAGCCATTGCATACAGTGAAGACGCATTGAGTGCTCAGTTAGGTGGAGATTTAGGATATGTTAGCTACAAAGATTTAGTCCCAGAATATTTCAAAGAGGTCGAAGCAGTAAAAGACACTAAAGTACATACCGCATTTACAAGATATGGTATTCATATATTCAAAGTGCTAGCTAGTGATTCAAAAGGACCAAAAGACTCAAAGCGCTACAAAGTTCAACAGATATTCATTCAAACAGGAGATTTTGAACAGTGGCTTGCAGCACAAAAACCAAGCTATACTACCTTAAGGCTTGTCAGGTAGAATATATCTTGTAATCTTGCGGGTATGGTTCAGTGGTAGAACGCGACCTTCCCAAGGTTGAGACACGGGTTCGATTCCCGTTTCCCGCTCCAAAAGTTAAATCATGTATTATGAATTACAAAGGCGTAATAATAGAAGAGAGCCTAGATAATCAGGCGGTGCTTAAAGAAGTAAAAATCCTAAGCAGTCAAATTGAACCTGTGACAGAAAGACACAGAACACCTTGGATTAAACAATGGACTTTACATACTGTAGAAGTTGCAGAAGACATAGCAGACCAAATCGCCGATCTAATCAGTCAGAATTTAGACAAAGAACATAGTTGGTATGCAGATTACAAAAATGATAAGTATCACTATATAATTTTCAGAGACAAAATTTTTAAAATTGATCTATCTAATCCTGTATTGTATCAGGATGCTAGAGAATACGGCATTTCAGTTGGTATACCGGAATATCAAGTAGATTTTGGTCTGGATGATAAAACCACTAGCTAACACTAGTGGTTTTATTGACTTCTTTGGTTTTTCAAATTAACATATCATCATCAATCGTAAGGATTCAGGTTGACCACCACAGCAAGGGGGAGTCATTGTATTACAGAAAGAAGTCCGAGCACATCGACAAGGGTCACATCGCGCGACGCAAGGCAGTGTTGAAAGCAGCGCAGCGTCAGCATCCAGGCGATACCTTTGCCTGGGTCGGCGGTGTGTTGTTCTTCACGAACGCTCTCATTGGCTTTTGGCCAGTCAAGGGAGTCCCCAAGATCCCCAAGCCGGGACATGAAGCCAAGGGTTTGGCAGCTATCGAGCAACCTAACCCACGCCGTCAGCGGGAGCACTTCCGTCACAGTGCGCCAAGTTCGCACGCCGCCCTTCACCGTCCGGTTTTCAGGAGTATCTGGTAAACAAACAAGGGTTCGTGTTGGCTACCAAAGCAACACGAACCCGCAACAACACGCCGGCTTAGCTCATCTGGTAGAGCAGCGGTATCGTAAACCGCAGGTGGTCGGTTCAAGTCCGACAGCCGGCTCCAGTAAAAGAAACCGCAAAAGGCGGTTTTTTCGTTTTTATCTATTTGTGCTATTATCCCATTACCGCTAAGTGCCTGCTTGTATAGGCGCCTGACGGTCGAGGAGGGCCCGTTGGAAGGCCTCTGGATAATGTGCCCGCGGCGACAGGATACGAAGACGAGCGTATGCCTACCTTGGTGTGGCTAAGTAACGGGTTTTGTGTCCAGTAGAATGGCGCAACCCGCAGTCGCGGTAGATCATGGGTCAGGGACCCCATTATTCGTCAGGTAACACCAGAGGGGCAACTCCCTTATGGCTTCCCATCCAGGGAAAAAGGAGGAGAAATAGGTAGGGGTAGTACGAAGCAGCGGACTCGGGTCCGTGTTTCAGCCACCTATGCCTGCTGTGTCAAGTTGTTAAACAGGGCCCATGGGTCCCTGCATGCGCTATGCGCTGGGTTCGTTCCAGCTACTGCTCCGGATTAGACACCCGGTCAGACGTCACATACGCGCCCTAACGGCTACACAGCGCCTAAGCGTTTACGAGGAGCCACAGTGCCATCTGTGTCTCCTCGTTTGCTTTTTCCCTTTAATATTGGGCTTTTTAAATGATTTGGTCTTTTAGAAAATGGCAGCCTTGTCAGATGACGGTTTTTCTGTTAAACTATTTTCGTCAATTTTGAAAGATATGTCAGAAATACAGAAAAAAGAAAACAAAAATTATAGCTATGAAAGCGCTAGAGTAATGAGCGTTGCTTTTGAGCTAGGTTTCATCATAGCTTTGCCGATTGTACTCTTTGGTTTAGGTGGTAAATGGTTGGATACAAGATATGGCACCGGGTATTACATATATATTGGTATAGGGGTGGCGATCATATTAACCAGTACTTGGATGTATTCCAGATTTAAAGCATTCATAGATAAGCTTAAAGAAGCTGCCAAGATTGAAGGAAAGGATACGGAAAAGAAATAATGTTAGCATTACCGCCGCTCGCGGCAGAAGCAATTTTTAATATCGGTAGTTTTACTGTTACCAACACATACATCAATTCAACTCTGACAGTTGTTTTGTTTGTCATTGTTGGTTTTTTAGTTAAACGAAATGTTAAAGAGGTTCCAAGGGGCATTCAAAACTTTTTTGAAAGCATCATAGAGCTCTTGCTTGGGTATTTTGATCAGGTTACGGGAGATCGAAAGAAATCTTTGAAATTTTTTCCTCTTATCGGTTCGTTGTTCCTGTTTATCTTAGTTTCTAACTGGCTTGGTATATTGCCAGGTGTTGGTTCAATTGGAATTCATAAGGTTGTACACGGTGAGTTAGAGTTCATTCCTTTGTTCCGTCCGGCAAATACAGATTTAAACCTAACTTTAGCAATGGCAATTACCGGGGTGTTGCTTTCACACATCATTGGAATATTTACAATTGGTTTCTTCAAGTACTTTAACAAGTTCGTTAAGCTTGCTGATGTTTGGCATGCTTTTAAGAGCAAGAAGGTTATGACTGTTTTTACGGCTTTTGTTGAAGTTGGTGTTGGTTTTTTAGAAGTCATTTCTGAAGTTGCTAAAATGCTTTCGCTCTCCCTCCGATTATTTGGCAACATTTTTGCGGGTGAGGTTTTGTTAACAGTCCTCGCCGGGATTATTGCATACGTCATCCCATTACCATTTTTAGCTTTGGAGCTTTTAGTTGGTTTAATCCAAGCAACAGTTTTTTCCTTGCTTGTGTTAACATATATTACAGTAGCGACTATGCCAGTACATGGGCATAGTGAGAAGGCGAAGGCGCATTAAATCTTAGCTATTTAGATCATTTTCTTTTTAGTCGAAAGAGAAAATGAATTAGTTAGCTAACTACCCACCAACGATTAAAAACAAATAACACGTTGACGTAGGGGAAAGGGAACTAGATGTCATTAGATCCAGAAGTCGCACAAACTTTAGCAAAAGGCTTTACCATCGCAATTGGTGGTATTGGTCCTGCTTTAGCTGTTGGTAAAATCGGTGCCAACGCAATGGAATCCATTGGCCGCAATCCGGAATCAGCAAGCACTTTGTTTGTTCCGATGTTGCTAGGCATGGCTTTTGCTGAAGCTATCGCTATTTACGCTTTGGTCATTACATTTATCTTGTAATGCATGCAGACTCTGGGCGCATTAATGTTGCCCGGGGTTTGGATACATTAATAACAAAATGATGCACGAAATATTACAAACTTTGATTCCTCTAGCACATGCTGCAGAAGCTGGTGCCGGAGATGTCGCAAATGACAGTGTCACAGCTTTACTTGGTATTGATTGGAAACTTTTCATTGCCCAGCTTTTTAACTTTGCGATTGTTTTAATTGTTCTTTGGCGCTGGGTTTTTAAACCACTGACTACCAAGCTTGAACAAAGAAGCACAAAAATTGAAAAGTCTATTAAAGAAGCTCAAGAAATTCAGGATCAATTAAAAGGAGTTGAACAATACCGCAAAGCAGAGATTGAAAAGATCAGAGGCGAAGCCAATGAAATTATTCTTAAAGCTCAAAAAACAGCAGAAGCAAACAAAGAAGAAATAATCTCAGAAGCAAAGAAGAGCGCTGAAAGAGTTTTAGAACAATCTAAAAAAGAACTTGCAAGTGAAAAATCTAAACTTTTGTCAGAAGTTAAAGAAGAAGCTGCTAATTTAATTGTTGCTGCAACTGAAAAGATTTTGCGAGAAAAACTTGATCCTAAAAAAGATGCTGAATTAATCAAGGAGAGCTTGAAAGGGCTAAAGTAGTATGAAAGCAGAACAATACGCAAAAGCCTTGTATGATGCTTTGCACGAAAGTAAACCTGAGGATCATGACAAAATACTGGATAACTTTGTAAGAATACTTTCTCAAAATGGTGATCTAAAACTCTACGATTTAATTGAAGAAGCCTACAAGAAGTTAGAAACAGCAGAAAAGGGAATTAAGGAAGTAGAGATAACTACAGCACAACCGCAGAAGTCAAAAGAAATACTGGAACACTTAAACAAGATTGTAGGAGACAGAGTGGAGATAAAGGAGAGGATAGATCAAGAAATAATCGGAGGTGTGGTTGTCAGAGTAGATGACACACTAATAGACGGATCCATAAAGAACAGCTTAAAACAATTGAGAAAGGCAATTAGCAAATAACAATATGAACGATAAAGTAATACAACAACTTAAAGAAAAAATTTCTAACTTTGGCCCAGAAGTCAAGGTTGAAAAAGTTGGCATTGTTTTAGAAGTTGCTGATGGTATTGCCCGTATCTCAGGACTTTCTCAAGTTGCTGCATCTGAAATGTTAGAGTTTGAAGGTGGAATCTCAGGAGTGGCTCTAAACCTTGAAAGCAACACTATTGGAGCTATCATTTTCGGAGATGCAACGCAGGTTAAGCAAGGACAAACAGTTAGAGCAACCGGTAAAATTCTTTCAGTGCCAGTCAGTGCTGATTTAATCGGTAGAGTTGTTTCTGCTTTAGGTGAAGCAAAAGACGGTAAACCAAGTATTAAAGCTGATACATATTATACTGTTGAAAAAGTTGCCCCCGGAGTTATTACCAGACAAGGTGTTTCAGTACCTTTACAAACCGGAATTAAAGCAATTGATTCGATGATTCCAATTGGTAGAGGACAAAGAGAGTTAATCATTGGTGACAGACAAACTGGAAAGACTGCTATTGCCATTGATACAATCATCAACCAAAAAGGACAGGATGTCATTTGTATTTATGTCGCTATAGGTCAGAAAGAATCTAAGGTTGCAAAGATTGTTGCTGAATTACAAGAACGAGGCGCTATGGATTACACCATCGTTGTTTCATCTGGCGCATCTGAACAAGCAGCTATGTCTTTCATTGCTCCATACTCAGGCGTTGCTATGGCTGAATATTTCATGGATCAAGGCAAAGATGTTTTAATTGTCTATGATGATCTTTCAAAACATGCTGTTGCTTACAGAGAAATCTCCTTACTCTTAAGACGTCCCCCAGGACGCGAAGCATATCCAGGAGATGTTTTCTACTTGCATTCTCGTTTGCTTGAAAGAGCAGCTCGTAGAAACAAAGAATATGGTGGTGGTTCAATTACTGCTCTACCAATCATTGAAACTCAGGCTGGTGATGTTTCCGCATATATTCCAACAAACGTCATTTCCATTACTGACGGACAGATTTTCCTTGAATCAGATCTTTTCTATCAAGGTATTCGTCCTGCTGTAAACGTTGGTATTTCTGTTTCCCGTGTGGGATCTTCTGCACAAACTAAGAGCATGAAAAAAGTTGCCGGAAAACTTCGTTTAACAATGGCGCAGTACAGAGAACTAGCTGCTTTTGCGCAGTTTGGTTCTGATCTTGATGAAAGCACCAAGAAACAGTTGGACTTGGGTTCTAGAACAGCTGAGGTTTTAAAACAAGGTCAGTACAGACCAATGTCTGTTGCAAACCAGGTTGCCATAATCTACGCGGTTACTAATGGACACTTAGCTGATATCCCGGTTGAAAAAGTTGCTGAGTTTGAAGAAAAGTTTCATCATTTCTTGTCTACTCAAGGAAAATATGTTTTAGATGAGATTCTTTCTGGAAACTGGACTGAACAAACAGAAGAAACAATTGTTAAGGGGATTAAAGAGTTTAAGGAAGGTTACAAAGCATAAACTAGATGCCAGGAACATTAGAAATTAAAAGAAGAATAAAGTCGATTAAGAGTACGAAAAAGATTACTCGTGCTATGCAAATGGTTTCAGCTGCAAAAATGCGTAAAGCACAATCTGCAACACTTGCTAGCAGAAGTTATGCTGATTTAGCATGGCAGATAATTACGAATCTTTCTTCAAAGGTTGATCCAAAATATCACAAGCTTTTGCAAAAACCGGAATCCAAGATTAATCCAAAGAAAATCGGCATCATTTTAATTACTTCAAACAGGGGATTGATCGGTGGTTTTAACGCTAATTTAACCAATGCTTTAAAGAAATATGTTTCAGGGCACGAATTAATCGCTGAGTTTGTTTCTGTTGGTAAAAAAGGACGTGAATCTTTAGTACGTATGAAAGAAAGCATTCTTGCTGATTTTCCAAAGTATGACAAAACAGTAGCTATTAAAGAGATTGAACCAATAAGTCAGCTAATTGTTTCTGAATATTTGTCAGGGAAATATGAAAAGATTGTTGTGGTATATACACACTTTGTTTCTACAATCACTCAAAAGCCGATTATTAAACAAGTACTTCCTTTTACCAGTACTAATCATCAGAAAGATTTACCTAAAACAACAGCAGATATACACGATCAAAGCAGAGTTTTGCATTTTGAATACACCTTTGAACCATCTCCAGATACTGTCTTAGAGCATCTCGTTCCAAGAATCTTAGAATCACAGATATATCAAGCTATTTTAGAAAGCGATGCTTCTGAGCATTCTGCACGTATGGTTATGATGAAGAACGCAACTGATGCTGCCACAGAACTCGTAGATGATTTAACTCTTGCTTACAATCAGTTAAGACAAGCAAATATTACTAAGGAGCTGTCTGAGATCACAGCAGGAAGAATTGCATTGGAATAATATGACAGAAACAAAGGAAAAACTTTGGTTTAGAGCAAAATCATTTGGCTGGGGCTGGGTACCAATATCCTGGCAAGGCTGGTTAGTTACCATTGTGTATATACTAATTTTGGTTTGGACTGTGGTGAGGATTGATCCAAAAGTTCATTCGGCAAGCGATTTCCTCATAAACTACGCAATTGTATTTATTCCGGCAACACTAATTCTTCTGTACTTCTGTTACACCAAAGGAGAAAAGCCTAAATGGCGTTGGAACATCAGGAAAGCCATAGAATTAGAAAGAGAGTATAGAAAGAAAAGTAATCAAGAACAACGAAAGGACAATAATTAAAATATATGAATAAAGCGACTACAAAAGAACATATCAGAGCTGTTGGACACATTACCCAAGTAATTGGTCCTGTTGTTGACGTTCAATTTACAGGCACCTTGCCCGCTATTTTCAATGCCTTAGAAATCCAAAGAGAAAACGGTAAGCTTGTTTTAGAGGTTCAAGGACAGCTTTCTGGAAATGTTGTTCGAGCAATTGCTCTTGATACAACCGATGGTTTAAAGCGTAACATGGAAGTTGTAGATACAGGTAAGCCTGTTTCTGTACCAGTTGGTAAAGAAACATTAGGTAGAATGTTTAATGTTGTTGGTGATCCAATTGATGGTAAAGAAAAGATTGCTGGTGAAAGACAAGATCCAATTCACAGACACGCACCAACTTTCAAAGAACAATCAACAAAGAGCGAGATTTTAGAAACCGGTATTAAAGTCATTGACTTAATTGCCCCAATTCTAAAAGGTGGTAAGGTCGGACTCTTCGGTGGTGCTGGTGTTGGTAAGACTGTTATCATTCAAGAACTCATCAGAAACATTGCAGCTGAACACGGCGGAGTTTCAGTTTTCGCCGGAGTTGGTGAAAGAACTCGTGAAGGAAATGATTTGTATCACGAAATGAAAGATTCAGGGGTTTTAGAAAAAACAACGCTTGTTTTCGGACAAATGAACGAATCTCCTGGAGCCAGAGCTAGGGTTGCCCTTTCTGGTTTAACCATGGCTGAATATTTTAGAGATGAAGCAAATCAAGATGTTTTGCTTTTCATTGACAACATTTTCCGTTTTACCCAAGCAGGATCAGAAGTTTCTGCTTTGCTTGGTCGTATTCCTTCAGCTGTAGGATATCAACCAACACTTGCATCTGAAATGGGTGAGTTGCAAGAAAGAATTACTTCAACGAACAAAGGTTCTATTACATCAGTGCAAGCAGTTTACGTTCCAGCAGATGACTTAACTGACCCAGCTCCTGCAACTACTTTCGGACATCTTGATTCAACCGTTGTGCTAAATCGTGCTTTGACTGAGCTTGGAATATATCCTGCTGTTGATCCATTAGATTCATCTTCAACAATCCTAGATCCTTTGATTGTTGGTGCAGAACATTACGAAACAGCACGTATGTTGCAAAAAACATTGCAAGCATACAAAGATCTTCAAGACATCATTTCAATTTTAGGTATTGAAGAACTATCCGAAGAACAGAAATTAACAGTTGCTAGAGCAAGAAAAGTTCAGAGATTCTTGTCCCAACCATTTTTCGTTGCCGAACAGTTTACAGGAACAAGCGGACAATACGTTCCTTTGAAAGAAACAATCAGGGGAGTAAGAGAAATTTTGGAGGGTAAACATGATGACAAGCCAGAACAGGCTTTCTACATGAAAGGTACAATTGATCAGGTCAATGCTTAATTATGAAGCTTAAGTTTCAAATAGTTACACCAGAAAGAACAGTCCTTTCTAAAGAAGTGGATGCTTTGACTTGCCCAACAACCATGGGTCAGATTACAGTATTACCTAATCATATTCCATTGATTGCTTCTTTGGTTCCAGGAGAGCTCATTGCAAAGAACGATAACCAAAGTGAGCACATTGCAGTTTCCGGAGGCTTTGTTGAAGTTAGACCTGGTAATGAAATAGTTGTTCTTGCTGATACTGCTGAAAGATCAGAAGAAATTAGTTTGGAGCGGGCAGAACAAGCCAAAGTTAGGGCAGAACAAGCAATGCAACAAGCAAGTACATTATCCCGTGAAGAATATGCAGCAACACAAGCAGCACTGCAAAGAAGTTTAGTTAGACTACGTGTTGCTAAGAAATCACACCGTGGTCATCACGGTGCAAGTGAAGGAACTTTTAATGAATAATTAGAACCGCTCTGAGAAGAGCGGTTTTTTGATATACTGTGAATATGAAATATACGGATGAGATTTTAAAAGTTTGTTCCTTGTTGAAAGCAAAAGGATATCCAACATACATTGTTGGTGGTGCTGTGCGCGACACGTTTTTAGGAATTGAAAATTATGATGTTGATATTGCAACAGCAGCAAATCCTTCTATCATAAAAAAAGCTTTGGCAAGGAAATTTAAAATATATACTGCAGGAGAAAAGTTTGGCACAATTGGTTTGGTTACTAAAAAGGGAAATATTGAAATAACTACCTTTAGAAAAGAAGGTGTGTATAAAGACTTCAGAAGACCAAATCGTGTTTCTTTCACAAGCTCTGCTGAAGCGGATTCAAAGCGTCGTGATTTTACTATAAATGCGATGTACTATGACCCGCAAAGTAAAGATCTATTAGACTGGCACAATGGACTTTCTGACTTAAAGAAAAAAGAAATACGATTCGTTGGTTCTGCAGAAAAAAGAATCAAAGAAGATCCTTTGCGTATGCTACGTGCTGTTCGTTTTGCAACTAAACTTGGTTTCAAGATTAACAAAAAAGATTTTGCGGTTATACAAAAACATTCCAAGTTGATTCATAAAACATCTAAACAAAGAATTAAAGAAGAGTTAGATCGCATCTTGATGGATCAAAAGTTTGCAAGAGGTTTAGAGCTTTTAGATCAAACCTTGTTGTTAAGAGAAATTTTCCCAGCTGTGGATAACTTAAAGAAGGTAAAGCAGTCAAAAGACTTCCATGCAGAGGGAAATGTTTTTAAGCATACTCTGTTAGCAATGAAATTTGCAGATGATTTTGATTTAATAATGCGTTATGCTTTGCTCTTTCACGACCTTGGAAAAGTATCTACTGCTCAAGCAAAAAAATTAGCTGAAAGAAAGCATATTTCATTCCCTGGACATGCACATGTTGGTGCTTTGATCTTTGAAGATATATCTAAAGATTTTCCTTTCACTAAAGAAGAGAAGAGGAAAATATCATACCTCATAAAACACCACATGGATCTACTGCGTAATATGCAATTACCTTTAAAAGTGCTTGTAAAATGGGCACAAAATGAAGATTTAGGCGATTTGATACGTCTGAGGATAGCAGATAGCAAAGCTTCTTTAAGAACAGATAAAGCAGGGCACTTAGTTAAAAAAGATTTTGGTGAATATATAAAAATGTTTAAAATATGGTCTAAGGTTCGTGCTGCTTGGCAACTTGATTTGATTTCTGGTTTAAAAGTACAAAAGATTTTAAAAATTAAGCCAGGACCGCACGTTGGTTTCATAATTCGGGAGATCAAAGTCAGGCAAGTGCAGGGGAGTATTAAGAACAAAAGAGATGCAGAAAAATATTTGCGCTTGCGTGCTTTGAAATCTGTTGACAAAGCAAGAAAATCTCTTGACAAATATCAGTTTTAGCAGTAAAATTATTTTAGAAATCATATTTGATCTGAAAGAAAACATAAAACACAGAAACACACGCACGCGTTATTCCCTTCGACACTACTTTCCAGGTTTACTTGGAATGTAGAAAAATAATTATCGAGAGCACCAAAATTCAGTGCACTCGAGGAGAAAGCCACAAATGGCAAAGAAGAGAAAAGTCGCAAAGAAGAAAGCAGCTCCAAAGCGCAAAGCTAAGAAGAGAACTGCAAAGAAGAGAATCTAGTTTCTTCTTTCTCAAGCGATACTCCGCAAGGAGTAAGCAGCACCTCCCAAAATCAGGAGGTGTTGTTTTTTATTCCGAGGAATATATAATACAGACAACCTTAGCCGGAGGAAGCTTTGGCGATTAGGACTAGAAAAAGGACTGGGCAGGCGACTCTTATATCAGCAATGACAGAGTCCATTGCTCGCCTTTGCGAGGAGCAGTGCATTGAGAAGCGTGCTCATCTCGCTGTGATGTACGGTGGACCAGGCTGGGCGTGTTACCAAGAAGACTTCAGGATGCCACGCTTCTCCAGTATCTCAGCTGTTACCAAGGCAGCAAGGAAGGCGCAAGCTGCTATGAAGGCAGCGGAGTACCCCGTGCAGGTCCGCATCGGTCTGATCAGTCATGATCGTTTGACTCCAGTGCGGCTGTACCGCATTCCGTAAATAGAAGTTTCGGAGGATTGATGTAACAGGAGGGAAAGCGCCGTCTCTTTGAGTCGGCGTTTCCCATTTTAAGAGATTTTTTGTTTTGATAGAGTCTTGCAAAATCAAAGCGAATGTGTTAAATTACGCAGGTAGTAGATATATATAGCGGGGTAGAGCAATTGGCAGCTCGCAAGGCTCATAACCTTGAGGTTGTGGGTTCGAGTCCCACCCCCGCAACCAAAAACTATCGTGACAGATCAATTCCTCTGTCCGAGGATTTTTTCATAAAGACATGGCGGAGTAGCTCAGTTAGTTAGAGCGTGGGACTCATAAGCCCAAGGTCAGTGGTGCAATTCCACTCTCCGCTACCAAGAAAACTAAATATGTTATGGAGCCATAGCTCAGTTGGTTAGAGCGTCCGCCTGTCACGCGGAAGGTCGGGGGTTCGAGTCCCCTTGGCTCCGCCATTAAAAACTCCTGTTTGGGGTTTTTTAATTTGTTCAAGCTTTGATATACTGCATGTATAAATGAACCTAAACTTAATATACATCTTAATAGCACTAGTTATTCTCGGTTTTGCCGGGCTCTTTTGGTTTGTTTCTCGTCTTGCTAAAGGAAAGCCTCAAGATGATCAATCAATGAAGCTGATGATTGAGTGGATGAAACAGATAAAGGATGGAACTGATCAAACTAGACAGGAAATGCAGAAAAGCATAAATACAACAAACAAAGAGATAAACGAGAGGTTAGATAACGCAGCTAAGGTAATTGGCACTGTTTCCAAAGAACTTGGTCAGATGCAACAGATTGGTAAATCTTTGTCATATGTTCAAGATTTTCTTCTTTCAGCAAAGAAAAGAGGAACTATTGGTGAACAGATCATGGAAGAGATGTTAAGACAGTCGCTACCACGAAACATGTATGAGATTCAATTCCGTTTTAGAACTGGGGAAACTGCAGACAGCATTGTCCGTGTTAATGATCGCTTGCTTGCAATGGACAGTAAGTTTAGCATGGAAAATTACAGGGCATATATAAACTCGGAGACGGACGAACAGCGTGATGCAATGCGCAAGCTTTTTATTAGAGATGTTAAAAAAAGAATCGAAGAGATTTCAAAGAAATACATTTTGCCTGAAGAGGGAACGCTGGATTTTGCTTTAATGTATGTTCCTGCTGACGGCGTATTTAACGAAATTTCAGATGATGTTGAGATCTATGAGTATGCCAGATTAAAACATGTGCATATTGTTTCTCCCTCCACCTTTTACTATTTCTTACAAGTAATCTTAATTGGTTTGCAAGGCGCTCGTATTAGTGAACATGCGCAGCACATCCTACAGGTCATTCAAGGATTAAAACAAGATTCTGAAAAGTTTACAGTGAACTTAAGTGTTTTAACAAAACACGTTACCAATGCTAAATCAACGCTAGATTTGGTCGGTTCTGGCTATGAAAGAATACATAACAAAATAGAAGAAGTGGCTAGTTTAAAAATAGAGCAGCCGGAAGAGCCGGCAAAGTTAATTGAATAATCAATACGTTTTATAAATGAAAGGCATATTATGAAAAAAATATTTTTGATATTATCACTAGCATTATTAGCTGTTAGTTGTGTACCAAAGGCTAGTAAAGTAGTTCTAAATAATCAGGGGGATGTAGCAGGTAATCCAAATTTTGAACAAAGCCAGAGCGCTATAATTTTAAACGATTGGAAAACGTATCAAAATGAAAAATATGATTTTTTGTTTCAATACCCAGCGGAAAAATATTTAATCAGTCACGTAGATAGCGATGAGTATCTCAATAAACTTAACCGTGGAGTCCCTCAAAATTTAGAAGATAACAGCATTTGGGTAAGCGTGTCAGATTTTGCTTCGCTTAAAAGAACTGCTGGGGAAGCCTGTGATATTGCACAAAAGGAAAACCCCGATGATGCTTCATGCTATTTTAGAAGTTCTAGTCAAGAAGATTTTTTATCAACTGAAAAAACTTTCGAGAATCATAGTTTTATTAACTCTTTTGAAAATAAGTTTGGTTCGAATGGACCAGTAAATTTTTTGACTGTTGATGGCCATCCCGCGATTAAACAAGTCGTTTGGTCTATGAACGGTGAGTATTATGCTTTAATGATGCGGGTCTTTGACAATGATCATAATTTAATTGAATTGTCTTTAAATTTGTCAACATCTGTATCTCGAAATGAGGCCCTAGAGTTTTTGGAAGGTAATATTTTCAAAAATGTAATTTCGTCATTTAAATTCATTAAATAATTTTATGTCTATTAGAAATAATTTTCAGAGAGTCGGAGTTTTTGTAGACGTACAAAATCTCTACTACTCCGCAAGAAATATATATAACTCCAGGGTCAATTTTACGGAAATTTTAAAGTCAGCTGTTGGTGAAAGGCAGCTCATCCGCGCTATCGCATATGTTGTTAAAGCGGATATGCCTGAAGAACAGTCTTTTTTTGATGCTTTAGGAAAAGCAGGGTTTGAAGTACAAAGCAAAGATTTACAAACTTTCTATGGTGGTGCACAAAAAGGCGATTGGGATGTTGGTATTACCATGGATATCATTAAGCTTATGAACAAGCTTGATGTTGTGGTGCTATGCAGTGGTGATGGAGATTTTGCGCCATTGCTTGAGTATTTACAGATGTCCGGACAGTTAGTTGAAGTTTGTGCTTTTGGAAAATCAACTTCCAGCAAGATCAAAGAGCTTGCTGATAACTTCATAGATCTTGATCAAGAAAAGAAATACCTCATGCCCATGCGTGGTTTTAAGTTTTTTAGCAGAGGCATTGCTTCCAAAAAAACAGAAGAGAGAAAATAATGTTACGCGTTGTTTTAGATACCAACGTTTTGATAACTGGGTTTAAGGATGATTACTCATACCAAAAACAGATTATCAATGAAGCAATTGCAGGTAATTTAGATGCTTTTGCAAACCACGAGACCTTAAGAGAAAATAGTTTCATTTTAAAAAAGCTCATCAAAGATCAAGGGTATCAAAAAGAACTAGACCGTTTTTTAAGACAAGTTAATATTGTTCAGAACAAAAGAAGAGTACATTTAGTTTCAGACCCAGAAGACAACAAAATTTTAGAATCAGCGCTAGAAGCAAAAGCAGATTTTTTAATAACAGAAGACAAAGCGCTTTTAGAACTTAAGAGAGTTCAGAATGTTAAGATCATTGAACCAGCTGATTTCTGGGTCATATATCAAGAAAGCACTGGCAATGATCCTTGGAAAAAATGGGTTAGCTTTGTTTCAGGGGATAAAGTTTGATGGATGATTTAAATATAAAATTCGCTTTGAGTTTTGATTACAAGGGTTTTACTTGGGATTTGTTAGTTACTAGGAATATGTCTCTTTGGCACGATGCGTTAGCTGGCCAAGGATATTTTTCGCATAACAAAGATTTTGGGGTAGATGCTCGTTTGCGAACACTTAGCTTAATTCAAAACGGTAAGCATACTAATTTGTTAGTTGAACATAACGATTACGAGGATTATGCTCAAAAAGTTTTAAAGCTTTTTAGCAATCCAAATAACTTACCGGAGCTTCGGAACATTTTTTTGACTCTTGCCGAAAACTTGTTTAAAAGTATTAATATTTGTAAGGAAGATTTAAATGCAAAGAATTTCCATGATTTTCAAGAGGCTTACAAAGTTTTTTCAGCAGGATTAAATATTACAGCAGTTTTTGGTAGAATCAGTTTTGAAGAGTTAAAAGGTCAGCTATCTAAACTTGGTTACTCAGCAAGTGAAGTTAACGAGATAATTCCTGTAGTTACATATCCTAAAGAACCTACGCCATTAATTGAATCTCGTATAGATTTGTTAAAGATTGCGGAACAAAAAGGTACATCGCAGGGTAATGAAGAGCAGCTGTTACAAGAATGGCTAGACAAATACCAGCATGTACCAGTTAATTTCAATGAAGAACCATGGGACATGAAGGATGCCAGAAATCAGCTTTTAGAAGTTAAGGGTGCTGCCTCAGAGAAATTAAAAGAGATCTATACAAAAAGCGAACAGAGCATTGCACTAGCAAAGAAGAAACTAGACGGAATTGGCAACCAGGAGATCATCAACCTAGCTAATGCAATTTCTGAAGCTACTTTTCTTAATGAGTTCCGAAAAAACGCTATTAGCAAAGCTTCGTTAGAATATCGACCAATATTTAAAACGATTGCAGAAAAAGTGGGCAGTATTGATTGGCGTGATTGTTTCTATCTCTTCCCAGAAGAAATGCAAAAAATAGTAAATGGAGAGCGTGTTAATTTAAAGGACTTAGTTAGAGAACGCTCACATTTTGCATTCGGTATTCTTAATACAGACAACTATCTCTTGTTTGATGAGGATGAAACTAAATTTCTTTTCAGTCAGTTAGAAACAAAACAAGAAACGAACGATAACAATGAAACCCAAGATTCTTTAAAGGGCTTTCCAGCAAGTAGAGGTAAAGTCCAGGGTTTAGCCAAAATTATTCTTTCAACTGCTGATTTTGCTAAACTATCAATAGGGGATATATTGGTTACTAAAGCAACTTCCGTTGATTTTGTGCCAATTATGCAAAAGGCTGCAGCTTTTGTAACTGATGAAGGTGGTATTACAAGCCATGCTTCTATAGTTGCAAGAGAAATGAGTAAACCATGTATAATTGGAACAAAGATAGCAACCAAGATATTCAAAGATGGTGATTTAATTGAAGTAGATGCGATTAACGGCATAGTCAGGAAAGTAGTGTAATGCCAAAAGCTAAAAAAGCAGAACCAAAAGAAAAATTACTTTCAGACTTAAACACTGCTCAGCAGCGCGCTGTTGAGTTTGGCGATGGCCCATTACTAATCATTGCAGGAGCTGGCACAGGTAAGACCACAGTCATTACCAGAAGAATTGCACAGTTAATTGAAAGTGGAGTTAAACCAGAAGAAATTCTTGCTTTAACATTTACAGAAAAAGCAGCAACTGAAATGGAGCAAAGAGTTGATATATTACTGCCTTACGGATATCACGATCTTTGGATTCACACTTTTCATGGTTTTTGTCAGAGGGTCTTGCAACAACACGCTTTAGATATTGGTATCTCTAATGACTTTAAAATGCTCGAAGAGGTTAAGCAGTGGTTGCTTGTGCGTCAAAATTTGGACGAATTTGAGCTTGATTACTACAGAACCTTAGGAAACCCAACAAAGTTCATTAAGGCTCTCTTGAAGCATTTTAGCAAGCTTAAGGACGAGGAAATCTCTCCTGAAGAGTATTTAGAGTTTGCAAAGAACACTAAACTAGACAAAAGCAATCCAGAATATGATTCTGAAGAAGAAATTGTTCGTTTAAATGAGGTTGCAAAAGCATACCACACATACCAAAGGTTGTTACTTGCAAACGATGCTTTAGATTTTGGTGATTTAATTAACTATGCGCTTAAGCTCTTTAGAACACGTCCAAAGATATTAAATCTCTACAGACAAAAGTTTAAATACATCTTGGTTGATGAGTTCCAGGATACAAACTATGCCCAGTATGAATTAATTAAGCTTTTAGCAGACCCAAAAAACAACTTAACTGTTGTTGGTGATGATGATCAAAGCATTTACAAGTTTAGAGGTGCTTCTGTTTCAAACATCATGCGTTTCAAAAAAGACTTTCCAAAAGCACAAGAGATTACTCTAACTGAAAACTATAGATCAACACAAGAGATTTTAGATACTGCTTACAATTTCATACAATTGAATAATCCTGAAAGATTAGAACCAAAATTAAAGATTAATAAAAAACTTCTTGCTGCCAAAAAAGAAAAAGGAGAAATTGCAGTAATCTCTGGACAAACTCTGGCTGATGAAGTTGATCTGGTCTTAAACAAGATCCTTGAGCTTAAAAAACAAAAAGAAACAACTTGGAATGATTTTGCAATCTTGATTCGTTCAAATGATACAGCTGAACCATTCATCGCAAAACTTGCAGCACTTGATTTAGCGTACACTTTTGTTGCAAACAAGGGGCTTTACAAAAAAGCAATCATTTTAGATTTAATTGCATATTTAAAGCTCTTAGTTAATTTCCACGATACAAATGCGCTCTTTAGGGTCATGAACATGCCACAGTTTTCTTTTGAACACAGAGATATGGTTGAGATATTGCAGCATGCTCAAAAGAGAACCTTGTCTCTTTATGAAAGCTTAGAACAAGCAGCGCTTTTGCCAAGCTTGCAAAACAAAAGCATTACTAAGATTAATGAGCTCATTGCATTCCTTAAAAAAGAAGCAGAAGAAGCAAAGACTAAAAGCATTGCCGAAGTCTTCATAAACGGAATCTATGGCTTAAAGCTTGATCAGCGTATAGAAAAGGGCACAGGAGAGCCTGGAGAAGCTGATTTCATTAATCAGTTTTACAAGAAGATTGAAAGCTTTGAGGTTGAAAATAGTGATAAATCAGTTAGAAATTTCCTTGCTTTCATTGAGTTTGAACAAGAAGCAGGTGATGAAGGAAAGCTTGATTTTGACCCAAATCAAGGCCCTGAAAGCATCAAGATTATGACTATACACTCAGCAAAGGGTTTAGAGTTTAAAAATGTTTTTGTTGTGAATATGGTTGATCAGCGTTTTCCAAGCAGAGACAGAAAAGAAGCAATTGAAATACCAAAAGAATTAGTAAAGGAAATATTGCCAGAAGGAGATGTGCATTTACAAGAAGAACGTCGTTTGTTCTATGTAGCCATGACTCGTGCAAAACAAAATCTGTATTTTACATATGCTTCAGACTATGGTGGTCAACGCGCGCGTAAACCATCCCAGTTTTTAATTGACATTGGTTTAGTTGCAAAACCTGAAAAAAGTGTTGAGATTTTAAAGCGCACGAAGTTTGACGAGAAAAAGCTTCCTAAAAAACTCGACTTTGAATTACCAACCTCTTTTAACTACACAGCTATTAATGAATTCAAGAAATGCCCGCTTGCTTACAAGTACAAGTATCTTTTGCATCTCCCTTCTAAAGGAAGTAAACACCTTTCTTTTGGAAATACAATTCATGTAACTTTCGAAAGATTTTTGAAACAGTACAAAGCAAGCTTAGAAGAAAAACAACTTGATTTGTTTGGTGCAAAGAAAGAAAAAGCTAAACTTCCTTCTTTCGAGGCATTGCAGAAAATGTATGAGTCTTACTGGATTGATGAGTGGTACCCAAGCAAAAAAGACAAAGAAGAATACAGGGAAAGAGGCAGAAAAATGCTTCGTGCTTTTTATGACTCTTTTGAAAAAGAACCTGTTTTACCAAAGTACATAGAAGAACGTTTTGTTTTAAAGCTTGGCGAATATACATTCACTGGGAAAATTGACCGAGCTGATCTAGAGCCTTCGGGTAAGTTGCATATCATAGATTACAAAACAGGTGAAAAGTTTAAAGATGACAAAGAAAACCGCTACCAGCTGTACATCTACCAATGGGCTGCTGAAGAATACTTTAAAGCAGAGGTTTCTAAGTTAAACTATTGGTTCTTGAAAGACAACGAGCTTTCAGAAGACATAGTTGCATCCAAAGAGGAGCTTGAAGATATGAAAGGATATCTTTTAGAAACCATCGCAGATATTCATAATGCTATTAAAACAGATTCTTTCCAGGAACTGCATCAAAAGGCCAGGGAACACCGCTGTGATTTCGAGGATTTAGAATAACTGGGGAATTATGGTATAATTTAGGGAGTTAAATGTTTGAAAATACAAAAAAACAATCCCGTTCTTTAATGATTTTAAGTGCCATTTTTTTAATTGGCACTTTGTGCATAGTTTTCTTTACAGACCCAAATACAGTTAGCAAAGTCCTGCTTTTTCTGTTCTATGTTTCTCTTTCTGCTTTTCTGATGAGTTTCTTTACCTTTTTACTGTATTCCTACAGAGGACGTAAGCCAGAGCGTTTGTATACAGAGATTATGAGTGTTTCTTTAAGACAGGCTTTTCTTTTAACGCTGTTAATCATTGTTTTTTTGATCCTTTCATCACATCAGCTTTTGTTCTGGTGGTTGGGGATAGTCTTAATAATTACGCTAGTATTCATTGAAGGATTCTTTCTTTCTAATTAGAAACAAATGTTAGAACAATTTGAAAATATTAAAAAAGAAATATCCAAAGACTTAAAGAATGTTTCTGATGCAGAAGCTCTTTTGAAGGTTCGAGTAAAGTACTTGGGACGAAAAGACGGTTTGATTACCAAGCTTTTTGATGATTTAAAAAACTGGGACTTAGCAAAGAAAAAAGAGTTTGGAGCGCCTTTAAATGAATTGAAAAAGCTTGCTGAAACTTTGGTTGATGAAACAGAAAAACAATTTGGAGTTACACAAAACACGGCAGTAGATTTTTCAGTTCAGGGCACTCCAGTTTTAAGCGGACATTTGCATCCGATAACCTTAATACAAAAAGAAATTGAAAAAGTTTTTTGGGGTCTTGGCTTTGATATTCAGCTAGGTCCTGAAATTGATTCTGATTTTTACAACTTTGAAGCTTTAAATATTCCGGAGTTTCACCCAGCACGAGACATGCAAGACACTTTCTATCTTGACCTTGCTTTACCAAAGAATCAACCAGGTAAACACGTTTTGTTAAGAACCCATATCTCGAACATGCAGGTTCGATATATGAAAGAGCATAAACCACCATATGCTGTGGTTTTACCAGGCAGAGTTTTTAGAAACGAAGCCTTGGATGCCTCACATGAGCATACATATCAATATATGGAAGGCTTTGTTGTTGGCAAAGACATTACATATGCAAATATGGCCTGGACCCTTGATTATGTTATGAAAGAGATTTTTGGGCAGGATGTTAAAACAAAGTTGCTTCCTTCGTATTTTCCATTCGTTGAACCAGGTGCTGAAATGGCGATTTCTTGTTTAATTTGTAAAGGAAAAGGTTGTTCTGTTTGTAAGCAAACTGGTTGGGTTGAGATTTTAGGTTGTGGTATGATCCATCAAAAAGTTTTTGAATATGCAGGTTACAAACAAGGGGAATACCAAGGTTTTGCCTTTGGTTTTGGGTTAAGCCGTTTAGCTATGATGAAGTATGGTATTTCAGACATTCGTTTGTTTGCTGAAAATGACTTAAGATTTTTAAAACAATTTTAAATTAAAACAAAAATATGGACCCAATCCAACAACCAAACCCACAACTGCCCCCACAAGGCCAAAGTTTAAATGACCTCATATACAAAACAATGCCAAAGGCAGGCGCGCCTTCTGCATTTCAAGCAACTCCTTTGGCAAAAGAAGCACCGGTTCCAGCAGCTCCAGTACCTGTTGCAAAACCAGTAATACCAGAAGCACCAAAGGCACCTGCTCCTTTCTCTGCAGAATTAAAACCCGTAGCAGCTGCTGTACCTAGTCAAACTTTACTTTCTGATATTCCTGTTAAAAGTGGTTTTAAAATGAGTAAGTCTTTGATCTATGCATCAATTGCAGCTGGTTTGTTAATTGTTGCTGTAATTTTAGTTATTGTATTCAAATCTAATGGTAATAACCAAGAGGTTACTAAACAGCAGAATACACAAACAGAGACACCAAAAGAAGTAGTTTCTACCCAAATCCCTGATGCTTGGAGACTCAAATATTTTGCAGCAGCAGTTTGTGTTAATGCGGATAACTGCGGGGATGCTGCAGATCCAGATCATGATGGGTTAATTAACCTAGATGAATATACTTTTCAAACTGATCCGAATAACTCAGATAGTGATATAGACGGGATTGCAGATGGCGACGAAGTGCATTTGTTTGCACTTGATCCTCTTAATAACAACACATCTGGGGATCCAAAGTTCTTGGATGCTTTAGAAGTTAAGAGTCATTGGAATGCAAAGCAGAAAAGGGCTTTTAATGATCTTGAGTTAACAACAATTTCAAAAAATATCACAACCTATGGTTTACACAGTCCAACAATTGCAACTGTTGGACAAACAGTTGTTGATTTCTACACAAACTATGCTCAAACAACTCCTAGCTCAACAAGCCAAAGTCTTAAACCAGGAGCGCTTGATCGTGATACTCAAAGATCAGAAACAATCAAACAACTTTCTTTCGCGCTATTAAAGTACAAGCAAGCAAACTCAAAATATCCTGACACTAATGTTTTTGACGATATGATTAAAGGCATTAAACCGCTTTTAACAGGCAAAGCACTTAACACCTCTGATCCAACAAATGTTGCACCATATGTCTATGCATACCAATCTGTTTCTAAAGGTGTTGATTTCAAGCTTTCATATTTCTCTGAAACACAGAATCAGTTAATATCAATCTCACAAAAAGAAGCTCAAGTCTCATATGACACAGAAATGATTAGTCAAAGAGACACTCAAAGAAAAACTGACCTTGAATCTATAGCCCAAGCACTTGAGCTCTATGCTAATGAAAATACAAGTCCTTCTGCACCAAACGTGCATCTTTTTCCTTCTCAGACAAACTGGAAAAAAGCAATATCTCCAGACTACATATCCGTAATACCAGTAGATCCAAAAACTAAAAAAGATTACGAATACTCAATTTCTAATGATTCAACAGACTTTGCTTTACAAGCAATTTTTGAAAACCCACCAGCTGGTAAAACTGGGTATGTTTGTATGGCAGATTTTTGTGAATACTACTAAAAACATTTATGAAGATTTCTTTAAACTGGATTGAAGATTTTGTAGAAATACAAAGAATATCAGCAACAGAGTTAGCTCAGGGTATAACTGAGCATTGTTTTGAGGTAGAAAAGATTTTGGGTGGTAAAGAAAACTTTGCTTTTTCGGGCGTCATTGTTGCTAAGGTTTTGCACTTTGAAAAGCACCCTAATGCAGATCGTTTGAGGGTTGTTAAGTTAGATGTTGGCAACAAAGTTATTGAGCCAGTTGTTTGTGGAGCGAATAACTTTGAGGTTGGGGATTTAATCGCCCTAGCTCTTCCTGGCGCAGTTATTCCTCAAGACATTCATTCTGAAGAACACCAAAGCTTTACTTTAGAAAAAGCAGTCATTAGAGGAGTTGAATCTCAAGGAATGATTTGCTCAGAGTTTGAACTTGGTTTAAGTGATAAGCCTGAAGAAAAACCAGAGATCTTAATTTTAGAAAAAGGAGCTAAGTTAGGCGAAGATCTGGCTAAACATTTCAAAGCTCAAGCAAAAGAATCAGGAACTGTTTTTGATCTATCTTTGCCAGCTAATCGTCCGGACTTGTATTCACACTTGGGTATTGCACGGGAAATATCTGCAATCCTAGGGTTAAAAGCAAAACCATGGCTTAGAGAGCTCCAAGAAATGTCTTTTGATCACAAAGCGGTTTCTAAATTAGATATCACCATAAAAGAGAAGAAAGCTTGCCCTGTATATATTGGCGCAAAACTTAAAGTAACAGTTGGTCCAACAGCTCCTGAGATTAAAAAAAGACTGCAAGCTTTAGGTTTGCGATCAATTAACAATGTTGTGGATATAACAAACTATGTCATGTATGAAATGGGTGAACCAATGCATGCTTTTGATGCAAGTAAGGTATCTGGTGGCATAGTTGTTAGAAATGCGAAAAAAGGCGAGGTTTTAACAACCATAGATCATAGAGAGCGAGTTTTAGATGAATCTATGCTTTTAATTGCAGACAAAGAAAAAGCCCTGGCTATAGCTGGAGTCATGGGTGGTTTTGATTCCGAGGTGAATGAAAAAACAGGGGAGATAATTTTAGAGGCAGCAAACTTTGAACCAAGTCAGATTAGAAAGACCTCTAAAAAATTAGGACTACGTAGTGACAGCTCTGGTTTCTGGGAAAAGGGTTTACATGTATATCAGGCAGAAATAGCGATGGCTCGAGCAATTGCTTTGCTAAAAGAGCATGCCAATGCCGAAGTCTTAGCATATGCATCTGTAGGGGATACTGAAAAAGAAAATCGCAAAATTAAGTTTGAATATTCTCAAATTAATGCGCTTTTAGGATCTGATTTTGGTGAGAATGAAATCTTGAAGGTTTTAAAGAAGCTTTCTTTAGATGAATATATCCCTTGGTACAGACAAGACATGCAAAACTACGCTGATATTGCAGATGAGGTCTTAAAAACTGTTGGTTTAAACGAACTTTTGAAAAAACCACTCAATATTCAAAAGTTAGCAAGCCAAGTTGATACTGATTTGTCTTTTAATGATTTCAAAGAAAAAATGTCAGATTTAGGTTTTGTTGAGGTTCAAAACTATTCTTTCGTTTCAGAAAAAGAAATTTCTGCTTTTGGAAAGTCAAAAGTAACTGATCACTTAAAGATTAAGAATCCGTTAAGCGCGGAGCAAGGATATCTAAAAAGAAATCTTCTTTTGCACTTACTAAAGAACACTGCTTTAAACAGCAAGAATTTTGATGCTTTCAAACTCTTTGAGATTGGAAAAGGATATCATGCTTTTGGAGATGAAAAAGAATTGGTAAGCTTTGTCATCTTTGACAAAGAAAAAATAGCGCAAGGACTCCTTGCTCAATCAAAGGGAGTTTTAGAAGCTTTGGTTTCTGAATATACAAATCATAAATTAGAGTACACTCAAGAAAATGTTTCAGAGTCTAAGATTTCTTTGTTAGGTAAAGAAGTTGGAAACTTTGGTTTAGTGAGCAGGGTTGTATTAAACAACTTTGATATTTTAGGGGAGTTGGCATATGCCACACTTGATTTAAACTCTTTGTTTGCTTTGAAAGCTCAAAAGAAAATGCTTGCATACAGCAAAGTTCCTGCAAAGATCCTAGACATTTCCTTAATTGTTAAGAGAGAAGTTAAGTGGTCTGAGATTGAGGGTTTGGTATGGAAAAATGGTAGTGATTTACTAACTGAGATTGAGGTCTTTGAAGCAGATTATCTTTACCCTAAAGCAGCTTTGCCAAGGTTTCATAAAGAGCTTGATTTAAAGGGGCTTAAAAACCTCGCTTTTCACCTTGTTTTCCAGGCTAAAGAGCGGACTTTAAAGGACTCGGAAATTATGCCAATTTATGATAAAATAAAGGTAGAGTTAAAGACTAAATTAGGAGCTGAAATACGGTAGTAATTTATGGCTAAAAAAGACACTTTAGACCCTAAGAAAAAGGGTGCTGATTACAGTGCTGAAAATATAACAGTTTTGGAGGGGTTAGATCCGGTTAGAAAGAGACCAGGAATGTACATTGGCTCAACCGGAGAAACTGGACTGCACCACTTAGTTTGGGAAATAGTAGACAACTCAGTAGATGAAGCAATGGCCGGTCATGCCGACCTTATTGATGTTGTCATTCAAAAAGACGGCGGTTGTTCTGTTACAGACAATGGTCGTGGTATCCCAATCGATGTGCATAAAACAACAAAGAAGTCAGCATTAGAAACAGTGCTTACTGTTTTACATGCAGGTGGTAAATTTGGTGGCGATGCTTCTGGTTACAAGGTCTCCGGAGGTTTGCATGGTGTCGGTGCTGCGGTTGTTAATGCTCTATCCACAGATTTAATTGCTGAAGTAATGCGTGATGGCAAAATATATACTCAAGCTTACAAAAAAGGAGTAGCACAAGGAAAAGTAAAAGAAACTGGTAAAGTTTCAGCAAAAGATGAGTTTCAAAATGGTACTAGGATTACTTTCTATCCCGATGTTTCAATCTTTACAACTGTTGAGTTTAATTTTAAAACAATTCTTGAGCATTTACGCTCTCAAGCATATTTAACAAAAGGTTTGCATTTTAGAATCACTGATGAGCGTGTTGGTTTAACTTACCAGTACTACTTTGAAGGCGGTGTCATTTCATATATCAAACAAATTAACCGCAAGAAAAAAGTTAAACACGAGCCAATCTACATCAACAAAACCCTTGATGAGATAATGGTTGAGATAGCTATCCAGTATACAGATGAGTTTGATGAGGTTGTTTTAGCTTATGCAAACAATGAATATAATCCAGAAGGCGGTACGCATGTTACTGGTTTTAGAACAGCTTTAACAAGAAGCATAAATAACTACGCGGTTAAAAATTCCTTTGTTAAAGAATCAGAGAAACTTACTGGTGAAGATATGCGTGAGGGTTTAAGCGCGATCATTTCAGTTAAGCTGCCAAATCCTCAGTTTGAAGGACAAACTAAAGCAAAATTAGGCAATCCTGAAGTTAGAACAGCTGTTGAAGCTGTGCTTGGTTCTGCTTTAGAAGAGCACTTTGAAGAACACCCAGCAGATGCAACTAAAATTATTGAAAAAGTAATATTAGCTGCAAAAGCAAGACTTGCTGCAAGAGCTGCTAGAGACTCTGTTTTGAGAAAAGGAGTTTTGGAAGGGTTAGCTCTTCCAGGAAAACTTGCAGATTGTTCTGAGTCTGATCCTGCAAAATCCGAAATATATATTGTTGAGGGTGATTCAGCAGGTGGTTCTGCAAAACAAGGAAGAGACAGAAGATTTCAAGCAATTCTACCTTTAAGAGGTAAGATTTTAAATGTTGAGAGAGCAAGGCTTGATCGTATGCTTGGTTCAGAACAGATTAAGAACTTAGTCATTGCAATGGGTGCTGGTGTTGGTGATCAATTTGATGTAGAAAAACTTAGATATCACAGAATCATCATCATGACAGATGCTGACGTTGATGGTGCACACATTAGAACTCTTTTGTTAACTTTGTTCTACAGATATTTTCCAGACGTCATTAGAAGAGGGTATCTCTACATTGCACAACCTCCTTTGTTTAGAGTGCAGGTTGGTAAAGAACATCAATATGCTTTCTCTGAAGATGAAAGAGATGAGATTCTAAAAGATCTGCTTTCTGAAAAAGAGGCAAAGAAAAATGTTAAAGGTGCAAAGAAAGTAAAAGCAGAAGAGGTTGAAGTTCCTGAAGTTGAGGTCTTGGATGAAGAAGATAATGCAACCAAAGCAAAAGGATATTCCATACAGCGTTACAAAGGTTTAGGTGAAATGAATCCTGGACAGCTTTGGGAAACAACCATGGATCCTGAAAACAGAGTTATGTTGCAGGTGCATATTGAGGATGCAGAAAAAGCTTCAGAGATCTTTGAAACCCTGATGGGAGATGAGGTTGCACCAAGAAAACGCTTCATCCAGACACATGCAAAGAGCGTTAAAAACCTAGATATTTAGTATTTTGGCCTTGATTTGCATAATTCAAGGCCTTTATGATATAATCGATATATCAAAAGGCCCGAAGGCCTTTTAAAAAAGCTTAAAAAATATGACAAAAGTAATACAATTTTTTGCAGAGGT
>DAIEPO010000050.1 GCA_027348385.1 bacterium | reverse complement strand
TACAAATTGCGGCATTTTCAGTATATGCTGGATAAGGTCCGCCACGACCCGGTGTCGGTTAAAATGTTAAAAATCAACGGCAGCGATTTGATGGCTGAATTAAAATTGGAACCGGGCCCGAAAATCGGCGCGATTTTGGATGTGCTATTGTCGGAAGTGATTGAAAATCCCAAGCTGAACACCAAGGAATTTTTAAGCCAGCAAGCGCAAGAATTAAATAAACTGGACTTGACAGAACTGCGAGAAAAAGCTAAATCTGTTATTGCCGAAAAGCGGGTGGAGGAAGATGAAGCCATCAAAAAAAGCCACCACGTATCATAAAGAGGGCCTATAGTATAGTGGTAGAACGATGCATTCGCATTGCATAGGCGGCGGTTCGATTCCGCCTAGGTCCACCGGGCGGGTTGTAGTATAGTGGCAGTACGCGTGCATGGGGTGCATGTAGCCGCGGTTCGATTCCGCGCAGCCCGACAGGGTTAGATAACAATTAAATAACGGGCTG
>DAIEPO010000004.1 GCA_027348385.1 bacterium | reverse complement strand
CTCCTGCTCTTTGATACTACTATACCAGTGCCATCCAAAATATATTCTCCATTTTCGTTTTTTCCTGGTTTTACCATTTTACCAGTAGCAAGACCCACCAAAGGATCTTCAAAGGCTTTAACAATTTCTGAAACAAAATTTCTTTCTAAAAGAGCATCAGGATTTAAGACCATTAAAAGCTTACTGTCTGTGTTTTTAAAAAACTTGTTGTGGCCCCCAGCATAACCCAAGTTCTGTCCGTTGTTAACTATTTTCAATCTAGGATTGCTACCAAAACTTTCTGTTACTTCAGCAACTAAGTTTGGTTGGCCTTTAGCTGCATTATCCATGTAATACACGTCATAATCATCAAAATCCTGGAACAAAGCATGTTCCAAGCACTTTTTAATCTCCTGCCAAGGAGTGTTGTAATTTAATAGATTAATAGATATTTTAGGCATTGTTTTCCTCAATATATTGCCTGAATATACTACCAGAAATACCTAAAATTACGAAAAAATACATTAAAATTCGATCATTCATAATTGTTCCATCTACTAAAGAATACGTAAAAAGCCAGGCAAAATTAATGCCAGTGCAAACCACAAACAAAACAAGAGCATCTTCAGAGAAGAGATAGTGCTTTTTAAAGAACATGTAAAGCTTGGTAAACAAAGACTTCAAAAAAGCAAATAAAGCAAACAATCCCAAGATACCTAGTTCGGAAAAAACATCCAGGTAAAAACTATGTGCGCTAATATATTGTTTTGGTAAATTGAAAGCCTTTTCAAAACCAGAGCTTAATACAGATACAAAGTTACCATAACCAACACCGAGTATTGGATTTGGTAAGATAACTTTGGAAATAGTGTACTTCCAAATTTCTAAACGTCCAGCATTAGAAGTCTCACCTAAGTCATAGATACTGCCAGCGCGTTGCAAAAAATTTGCACCCGCGTTTTGTCCAAAGCTATGCATTCCTTTTTGAATTAACGGAGCAAATGCTAAAAAAACAAAAAAGATTAATACAGGAATAGCAACTGGTTTAAGCAACTTTCTGCCATAATGCTTGAAATAAAAGAAACCAAGCAAAACAACCGGTGCCGCTATCCCAACCCAAACTCCCCTAGTTCCTGAAAAAATAATTCCAAGAACTGATAGAATCATTAAAAGCCACAACCCAATTCTGACGCCCTTGTTTCTTCTTTCTTTTTCTAAAACCAACAAAGGAACTATTGCTGTTAAGGCAAAAATACAAATGACTGCAAAAGCGTGTGAATCAGGCAAAGTTGAAAACATCCTTAATGTTTGACCTTGATCCGAAAAACTAAACCAAGAATTTGAATACACAGCTGATTCAGCAAAGCTTGTACCGTAGAAAGTTCTAGAAATGTACGTTGCCCAGTACTGCCAGAAATAGTAGATGTTTGTAAAAGAACTAATCAAGAGTTGTACAAAACCAAAGATAACTATGGCGGATAATGAAAAGAGCATTGTTTTAATAACTCTAAAGATCTTTTCCTTTTGCCCATCCAAAAAATTGTATACAACCAAATACAAAAGATAAATATTTAAACCGAAAACAAGCTTCTTTAAACCAAGTGTTAAATCTGTATTTGAAAAAATCAATGAAACTAAAATAGCTACAACAAACCACCCTAGATACTTGTCCCAAGGCGCAAACTTAATCTTCAACCCAGACTTTTTAATTTGCCACCAATATTTAATAGACAAAGCTAGAAAAGTAAAACGCCAGGCAGAAAGAGTGTCTAGCTTTGGATTCGGCAGAACTAAATACAATGGGATACTTAAAATAACGCTGGCTAATGCATTCTCAAGATCAAAGAATATAATTGCTAGCAACTGCAAACCAAGATTTAAATATGACCAGTTTTGATTGACAACACCTGTTGCGATTAAACTAGTTGAAAACAACTGGAAAATGAAAAATATAACTAACCAAAAACTTTGTTTAAACATGTTCCCCTTTCAAAAGAGTTAAGGTTTGTTTAGCAGATTTAGTCCAAGTAAAAAGCTTTAACCTCTCTCTGCCTTTTGCTATCAAAACGTCATGCAAAGACCTGTCTGTAATTGCTGCATAAATTGCACTCTTCATCTCTTGCTTGTTTTTCGGATCAAAATATATTGCAGCATCTCCTGCAACCTCAGGCAAAGCAGAAACATTTGAACAAGCAACCGGAACTCCTGCCTCAAAAGCATCTAGGAGACTCATACCAAAACCTTCGTAAAAAGAAGGTTGTACTAAGAGATCTGCACGTTTTAAATATGCAAAACGGTCATAACCATAACCACAATAGATAACCTCAGGGTGATCTTGTATTTGTTGCATAATATTTTCAAAAAGCCAACCCTTGCCACCAACTAAAACTAGACTGTGTTGAATCTGTTTTTCTCTTTTAAGTTCTATGAATGCTTCAATCAGACCAGAAACATTTTTCCTTGGCTGCAGTGTGCTTATATACAAAATATATTTTTCTGGTAAAGCAGCAACTTTCTCTTGCTCTTCTGATAGTTGTTCAGGAGATGCCTTGGTATGTATTTCCGTGCTTAAATCAAAACCATGATATATGACTGAAACTTTGTCTTTAGAAATTTTGTATCTTTGAACAATATCTTTTTTAGTTTGTTCTGAAACTGCAATAATTGATCTGGCAAACTTACAGGCAAACCAAGTAGAAAAGCGTAAATACCAACGCATAAAGGTTGTAAAAGTTTCGGGATAAAACTCCCAAGCAAGATCATGGATTGTTACAACTGAATTTTTAGGATGGATCAAAGGTAATGCTGAGGCCATGATAAATAAAACATCAACAGGAGCAACTAACATTTCCCAAGAAATTCGTAGCTGTGTCCAAAATACAGGAAAAGGAATTACTTTAAGCTTAAAGTTTTTTGGTAACTGCTGCATCCAAAAAACAGGCTTGGTTCTTAAATACAAGACAAATTCATCTTGAGAATTTTCCTTAGCGAAAGACAAGATTAGTTGTTGCGCATAATGCTCAACACCCGTTGGATTTGTTACATTCGCTCTTTCTGCTTCAATTCCTATCCTCATCTAACTGTTCCTTAAATTAGAGATAAAAAGAAAGTCTTCTTTCTTAACAAAACCACTGACACTCAAAACAACAAAGTAAACAATTAAACCAACGGGTAATGAGATAGCTAAAGTCATCTCTCGTATTGGCCATAATGCCGCAGCCATCAAAAGAGCAGCAAACAAAGGTTGCCAAATATATCTAAAGAACCTAAAGTTAACAATTCTGCTTCTAACAAAGTAGAAGTAGAGTGAGGCTTGTATTAACTCTGAAACCACTGTCATAATTGCAGCTGCTTTTAAACCATAAATAGGAATTAAAATTGCATTGCCGACTATATTCAAAACAATATTGCTAAAAGTAATCTTCACAGCAATCTTGGTTAATTGATTAACCATGACGCTGTTTACAGCGGCGTAGATAAACAATATTCCAGAAGCAAAAACTAATATCTCTAAAGCAACATAGCCACCAAAGAAATCAGCTCCACCAACAACGACAATTAATTTCTTTGCCAAAACAACACCTCCGGCAATTAAAGGAATTGCTAGTGCTAACATCATCCTAGTATATTTTTCCAAAGAAGCGCTGATCGCCCCTTTATCTTGAGACACCAACCTGGATGAAATAAACGGATAGAGTGATGAAGAAACAACTGCGGGTACAAAAGCCAATAGATCAACAAACTTGTAAGCTGCAGTGTATAAACCAGTTTCTGCATAACCTCTAAAATGCGTCAGAATGATAATATCAATCTTGTTGTAAACAATACTAAAACCAACAAGCATCCCAAAAGGCAACGCTGCTTTAACCATGTTCTTAATCAGAGAAAAATCTAAACCCTTGAGAAAATTAAATAGCTCTGGTTTTGGTACATAACGCTTAATTAGATATTCATAAGCCAGGATGTGCATAATACCATTAAAAACCTGCACCAAAGCCAGGAAGACAACTGACTTACCCAGGAATATTGCTGCGAATATCACCGCGACATTAATAACTGAATCCAAGAAATTTATGATCGCAATATGATGCATGTCTTCGTGTGCTGAAAGAATAGACTTGTGTGGGATAGTTAAGGCATTTAAAAACATACCAAAACCAGCTACAAATATTCCATTTCGTACCAATGGATCAAATCCTGCCCAAACAGCGATGACTGCTAAAACAATCCAAATTGTGAAAGCTAGAACAAACTCAACAGCAAAAAAATGCCCAAGGTATTTCTTCCCCTCTTCTTTGTCTTCAGAGACCTTTTTAATTACTAACTGTTGAATACCAAAATCTACTACTACAGAAAAAAGCAAAACATAAGAAAGAATAAACTGATATTGTCCTGAAGCGTATGTTCCTAGGTATCTAAACATGCTGGCATAACCAACAAAAACCAAGGCTGCTGCAAGCACCCTTGAAAAAACTAGGCTCAAGATGTTTCTAGAAACTTTACTCATGAATTACTGCTCAATATCAGAAACTGCCGGGTATGAATCTACTTCGGCTTGAGACAAGACATTTGGTTTTTGTTTTTTGTATTTAGATACCCAAGTCGCTGCATCTAAAGGAACTTTAAGGCCTTTAGTAATCACGAATATTGTAGCTGACTTATCCCCTCTTATTAGCGTACCGTCTTTAGGTGGCAAAGGCAAACCGTCGTTTAACATCATCGCTTCACTTGTTTCCATAGCAACAAACTTAATATTCCTCTGCTTAAAGACAAAAGCAGAAACAGGATGTTTTGCACCATTGCTGTAAAGGAACACCGCGCCATCAGGCAATCTCAAGTATGTGTTCTCAGGTGGTGCCAGAAATGCTCCCAAGTTTGCAGCTGCCAACTCGTTTATTGAAAGCGTAACAATTCTTGATTGTTGGAACTTGTGTAACTTAAAAACTGTTGCAGAGATTGGTCTTAAAAGTTCATTTTGGATTAAGAAAACCATACTACTGTCTGGAGTCTTAACTAAAGTACCATCTTTAGGAAGCAGAAAGTCTCCTTGCGTGTAACCATCAACCTCTGCTTGAGGTAGCCTGTTAACGTCTTTGCTTTTAAAAGCATACTGTTTGAAAGTAAAAGCACTAACACTCATACGCTTACCATTTTTAATTTGGTAGACGGTTTTTGAAGCATCCCCTTGAATTAAAGTACCATCTTTAGGAGCAAGTAAAGCTAAGGTCGGAAACATATCTGCTTCTGTTTGGTTTACTGTTAAAGCATTCTCTGCTTTTAATCCCCTTTGCTTTAAAACAAAAGCTGAAACCGGATGTTTCTCGCTGTTTTGAAAAACAAAGAGTTTTGCGCTTGGATCAGTGCTTGTTTTAATAACTGTATTGTCAGCAGGGCCGTATATTGGTCCTTGATCTAGAGTTGAAAGCTCTGTTGGTGAAACTATGATTGTGCCTGCAGCATTCAAACCTCGTGCTGAAATGACAAAAGAAGGAATAACTGAACGTAAACCATTGTTAATAATATATGTGGTTGTATCTGAAGAAAGTTTAATCAAGGTTCCATTTGGATATCTAAACCACTGGTCAAAAAACTTCCAGAAATTGTAATTACCGTTATACACATGCGGGGTATATCGATACAAAGCTGCTGTCGCTGCGTTTAGAATAGTGACGGTCTGGGTTGGTTGTGGGTTTTGAGGACCACCAGTTGTATTCTTAAAAACAATGGTGTCATTAATCTTTGATATACGGATAATCGGTGTGCCAAATGCTTCGTTCTGTGCAGTAACACCTGGACCTCTGCCATTTGGCGTAGTAAAACTTCGCATTAAAGAACCAGGTCCTCCGATATATTTATTTCCCTGAGCATCATATGCGCCAAAGAGCTGAGCATAGAAACCTAAAAATAAAGAATCACAACCACCACTGTCAGGACAACCAAAACCCATCGCATGATCAAGGGCGCTTTGTAATTTAGCATCTGTTTGGAAAGATCCTGTAATTAAACTTTGCTCTTTTTGCAAAGTAACGATTATTACTTGTGGATTTATTCCGGTTTTAACAGCAGCATCCCAGATGAGTTCTGCGGCTGATCTTAATCTACCAAGGTTTGCTTCTGGATCTGTTAGATTTGTTTTTAAATTAACGTCTGTTGGTTCACGAAGTTTCTGCAAAAAGCTTGGATTAGTGTTTGCTAAAACGCTTTTCTTGGAGTCTAAAAATTGCTGAATACCCAAAGCTGAACCAAAGGTCTCTCGATCAGAAAAGGTTTTGTCTTCAATTAGTTTGTTTGGGTTAAAATCAGCAAGCACTGCAGAAAAAGGCAAAAGTAATGTTGCAAAAGAGAAAATAACAGCGAAAGTTTTTTTAAAAATTCTTTGTTTCATAAAGTTATCTAATATATGCCCCACCGATTGGATAATTAGGAAGATCTGATTCAGGAACATAAAGGATTGGGAAAATGTCTAAACCACGATCTTTCCAAAAAGCATAGTTAATCGGATGTAGGGATCCATCCACTACCCAATAGACGGTCTGCAACCTATTTCCTTTCACTAATGTTCCTTCAATTGGTGCTAAGAACTTCCCTGAAACCCAAGAATTAAGCTCTTCTGTTGTAACAAAAAGGATTGTGTTCTGATCTACTTTCATCTGACCGTATACAGAAGCTGTTACAGGACGTTTCAACCCTTCGGAAATATAGTATACGGTGGGATCATTAATGGTTTTAACTAAGCTACCAGTTAAAGGCAGAGCCCAAGGGCCTGATGCAAAACTAGCTATCTCATACTCATTGACCTGTTTTGGTGTCTGATTGTTAAAACGCTGTTTTAGAATGCTCTCTGAAACTCTCTGACGCTGACCTCCAGAAATGTAATATATTAAACCGGTTTCAGAAACAGAAACTAAATCCCCTTCTTCAATTAAAGAAACTCTGTTAATAACTTGGTTAAGAGCATTCATCACATCAATTCTGCCAAAACCAATTAAACCATCACAAGACCTGCTGCTGCATTGGTTACTATTTAGCGAATCTATTGGGGTTGCTGACTGTATAATCCTGTCTCTAATGTCTCTGTTGCTCAAATTAGCATTAAAAGCCTTGAGTAAAACTGCTTCTGCGGAAACAAGTGGCGCTGCGAGTGAAGTTCCTGAAGCATAAGCATAAGCGCTTGGGGTTGGTTGCTTTGTATTAGGGTCATAATTTATTGTTGAAAGAATACGTTTTCCCGGAGCTGTAACATCAACACAGGATTTACCATAGTTAGAAAAAACAGCTTTAAAATCATAAACATCAGTCGCAGCAACACCAATAACCATATTTTCCCCGTTGTCATTACATACAGGAAAAACAGGAGCAACGTCTAAATCTCCACCCGTTACAGCAACATCATTTCCAACTGCCGCTACAATGACAACGTTCTTTTTAAAAGCATAGGAAATGGCATTTGAAAGAACAATATCATTGGCAAAACCAACCCCACCTAAACTCATGTTAATGACATTTGCGCCATGATCTGCAGCCCAGACAATTGCAGCTGCAACATCCGAAGAATTTCCAGAACCAGTGTTATCCAAAGCTTTCAAGGGCATTAATGTAACGGTAAAAGCTGCGCCAGCAATCCCTCTAAAATTATTTGGAGTTGCTGCTATAACTCCGGCAACAAGTGTGCCATGTCCATTATCATCAGAGTTCATCCCAAAAGGAATAATTGTCTTATTCAAAAAATCATAACCTGAAGCAATCTGTCCTGCGGATAGATCTTCATGTAAGGCATCAACTCCAGTATCAATTATTGCAACAACAACGCTATTGCTACCTTGGGTCTTTTCCCAAGCTTCAGGAAATCTCGCTTTTATCAGACCCCATTCTCTGTCCACATTGCTGCCATCTGTACTAAAACCAGGATCATTTACAACAACTGCATCTGTTTTAAAGACATGGTCTTGTTGCAAGTATATTAAACTTGATCCAAGTTTTTGTAGTATCTCATTAAATGAATATTCGGATTTAAAACTAAAAGTATTTTTAAGTTTGGCATTTTCAGATCCAGAAAAAACCTCCTCTAGATTCTGCGGCCTTATACTTGCTAGTGCTTTTGAATCAGAGTTAAGCTGTGCAACATATTGCTGCAGCGGTGCTGCATAGACAACAAAAGCAAAGCCAAACTGGCTTGCTAATATAATGCTTAAAATGATTGATTTAATATTTCTTTTCAATGTTTTAATTTTCTCTTAACGCTTTTGTATAATCTCCACGCAAAGATCTAAACTTTATCTTAAACAAATCAAGCAATGATTCAAGGTATGCTTTGAGTGGAACATGTCCACCCCCGTGTTCTGTCCACGAAAGAGCAACTTCTTTAATTTTGTACCCTCTATCAAAACCTATTTTTAAAACTTCAAAATCAAACCCCCAACGACTAATAGTTACAAACCGGAAAATATCCTTTGCAGCTTTTTTGTTAAAAGCTTTAAAACCAACTTGTGTATCTTTAATTCCCGGAGCTGCCATCATCTGAATCAAAAGGTTTGAGGCCCTGCTTAAAAGAATTCTGTAGAAAGGTTGGTGTACTTTTACTTTGTCAGGATCCAAATATCTTGAGCCAATAACTATGTCATAACCTTTTTCAAAATACTGAAAAAACTTAGAAACTTCAGAAATAGGCGTAGCGTTATCTGCATCCATAAACATAATTACATCACCATCTGCGTATTCTAAGATCCCTTTTTTAACAGCATAACCTTTGCCTCCTTTTGCTAGGTTAACTGCTACTAAATTAGCAATCTCTTTTTCAGCTAGTCCTCTAACGACCTCGTAGGTCTGGTCATGGCTTCCATTCACAACAACAATAATTTGATACTCAAACTCCTGCTTTTTTAAATACGTATCAATGGCATGTAATGTTGCAGGAATTCTTTTTTCTTCGTTATATGCCGGAATTACTACTGATAGTTTCATTTTATTTTACTTTTTTTATATTTAAGTCTCCAAAACTTCCTTCATTATACCATCACTGGGAGTATATTCAAAATATGAAATAACAAAAAACCCGCCCAGAATTAGGCGGGTTTTAAAATCTTTTTGTTATTCAATCCTTACTTTAAGCATTTTCTCTAAGAGTGATTTAAAGGTTCCTTTTCTTTTTGCATATGCAAAGAGCAAAGTTACTAAAGCTGCAAAGAGAACCGCAAGGGTTGCTCCTGCTCCGGTTTTAGGAGCGACAAAAGTTGCACCCAAAACTTGGGGCGCAGTTAGTCTTACAGTAACAGTGTTTCCGTATGTATTTACCATGCTCAAATTAGAAGCACTTGGTAGGTTATACTTTACCCTAACCTTAAAGGTATTTGTTACAGAACTGTTAGCATAGATTGTTTGAGCTGGGAAAGAAATGGTGTTTCCTGAAAGAATATATCCTTTGCTCAATTGATCACTACCGTCTATATCTGCATACGCTAATACTCCGGAGAGGTCATCAGCTACTACAAAATTATACACTGTATTACCACCTGTATTTGTTGTTACAAGGGTGTAGGTAATATAATTTTCTTTTTCAGCAAGAACTGTTGTTGCATCCATGTTCTTGGTGTTGTTAAAGGCGCTCTTGGAATAGCTTAAACCAATACTTGCACCTGCTACAGCGCCTGTTGAAACATTAACTGTTAAGTTTCTGCTACAATTGGAACCAAAAATATACCCACTGAGTGTAAATGTTGTGGTTCCTGTAATAGGACCTGAATCCATCGAACCAGAAGCACTTACAGACTGACCATTAAATCTGCCACCATAGATTGAAAGTGTGTTGGAGCTATTTGCATTCCAGCGAAGAGTTGTTGAAGAACCATAACTGACGCTGTATGAATCAGCCACAAAAGAATCAATGTTGCAGTAAGTATTTCCTGAATTATATGGTGGGTAATAGTATCCTGAAGTTCCTAAAGAAATACTTCTAGTACATGACCCGTTATTACCATTACCAAACAAGGTGAATGTAGTTGAACCGTACAAGGCCCCGGAATCAATACTACCACCATTGGCAACTAATTGACCGTTAAATCTTCCGCCTGAAAGATATAAGCTGTTTGCATTTGAAGCACTCCAGCGAAGAGTTGTTGAATTTCCGTATGTACCATTAAAGCTATCTGCTGAAAATGAATCAATAGAACATGCTGTTCCTGAAGTTCCTGGTGTTCCTGCAACACTCACGGTAATACTTCTTGTACATGAACCATTGGTTCCTGTACCAAACAAGGTAAAAGTTGCTGTGTTAAACAAGGGGTTAGTAACCATACTTCCATTGTTTGCAACTGGTTGACCTGTAAAACCACCACCTGAAAGATATAGTCCATTTGAACCAACATTTGATGTAGTCCAATTAAGTGTTGTTGCACTACCAGAATTTACTGTGGCTGAATCAACGGTCAATGTATCAATAGTACAAGCAGTTCCTGAAACAGGAGGTGTGCCACTGACAGTAACCGTTACGCTTCTTGAACATGAACCATTAGTGCCACTACCAAAGAGTGTATATGTTACTGTGCCATTAATTGCACCAGTATCAATGCTGCCGTTATTAGCAACTAATTGACCGTTAAATCTTCCGCCTGAAAGATACAACCCATTTGAACCAACATTTGATGTAGTCCAATTAAGTGTTGTTGAGGATCCTGAATTTACAATGAGATTGTTAGCTGTGAATGTATCAATAGCACAAGCAGTTCCTGAAACAGGAGGTGTGCCACTGACAGTAACCGTTACGCTTCTTGAACATGAACCACCAATGCCATTTGCTGTGATTGTATATGTAGTAGTTGTATTCAATGTACCTGTATCAATACTTGAAAGTCCGTTCAATGAATATCCATTGAAACGTCCACCGCTGATATACATTGAACCAGAGACAACGTTTGATGCACTGAAGCGAAGGATTGTTGAACTACCCGCAGTAACAGTTGAGCTGTCTGCTGTAAAGCTGTCTATGATACAAGCATTGGCTGTGCCTGAAGAGACATTAACAGTTGCTGAATCTGAAGTATAATTTGTATTTGAGCCCTGTGCTGACGCGTTATTTATCAAAGAACCTGAAGCTACATTAACAGTTGCCGAGAATGTAAAAACCATTTGAGCGCCTGTTTGTAAATTCATGCCTGTACTATATCCGTTTGAACTTGTAACAACTGAGTCATAACCGCCAACTCCGTTTAATCTGCCAGTTCCAGAGATCAAGCTTAAACCAACAGGCAAAATATCCCTGATGTTTATATTATTCGCAACCCCAGGACCATTGTTTACAACTGTTACTCTAAAATCAACAACATCACCGTTTTTAGTGTTTACAGATTTAGAAAAAGAGTTTTGTCCTGAGAGACTAACTGTTTTTGTTAATGAAAGATTTGTTTGAGCAGGACCAGCGACACCATTAACTTGTAAGGTGTAAATGACAAATCCTGCGTATGGGAAACATGCTGGGAGATCGCCGAGATCTACTCCTCTGTTTGTGCTGATACCATCTGGTAAGTTAACCAAATACATTGGCTGATTATCAAAGGTATAACCACAAACATTGCTTGAGCTAGTATTAGCCGAGATGTGTGTTGCTTGGATATATGCTTGGCTGACACACATTTGTGTAGATTGAGGAACATATGACAAGGTTGTTGGAATATTGCTTTTTACAGTTACATCGCCACCATGATTGGAGCTACTTGCAACGCCTGCATTTGAAGACATCAAAGCACCATTAACAGCGTGAGATGTACCTAAGTTTGTATCGTAATAGCTGAAAGCAGTTACATTTCTTGCAATGTTTGCATAAGGGTCAGATGCTGGAGCTTGATTAGCACCATTGTGGAAATATACGCTGACACGCACACGATCACCAGGATTTACGAAAAACCCTGCATCATGTTCTGCTTGAGAAAGCGCATAACGTCCGCCATTTAAATTTTTTGCATCGACCAATGCATAGTCATGACAAGCTTCACCAGACCATGTTAGTGGCCAGATGTTTAATGCCGGACTATTTGTGTTGTATCCAGTACAAGCAATATCTGCTTGTGCCTGTTTGTAGACCTTTGCAAATCCAAAAACTGCAACAGCAAGTACAACCACTGCTGCTACGAAGTATCTAGACTTTATAACTCCTATTAATTTTGTCATATGTGTCCCTAATCTTAATTCTCGATTAACTACTAGCTTTCACTAGTAAAATTAGGAAGTTAAGAGCTTACTAATTTCACCAGTTAAAGTTTCAAGGTGGTGAGGGGCGTACAGACAAGCGAATGCTTGACCTGCACACCCCCACCTTGTTAGAGGGCTTCCGGGCCCTCGTATACGTGAGATGTCATGGTCCTCTGGGAACCCCGGGAGGTCCCTGCGGCGGTCCACCGCTCTTGGATGATTCAGCTTGGGCTGGATGTCCCTTGGAAAGCTCGATGCCTCCCCAGGTCAGCCCCGCAAAGAGCAGGCACTGAAGCCCGCCGACCTTGTTGAGCTTGGTGAAGCTGAAGCTCCAGAAGCTGCTAAAGCAAGCGATGGGTTGCTTGACCTTAATAACTTTCGGAGGCGGGCAGTTGCACGGCTCCTTCTTTTCCGGCGGCGGGTACATCACCTGTTGGCGCAACGTCGGTGTCGGCTCCTCAATCTTGACGGAGTAGACCACGTGTTGAGCTTGCCTTCCCGGGTTACCGCAAGTCATCTTGAGATCGATTGATCCCCCGTCATCATAGACAACGTGGACAGTCGTCACATCCCCACGAACTCGTACCATCCGGCGAACTCCTCGCAGCCCAAGATCTTCGTCAACGAGCCGATCGTTCGTGCGAACGAGCGACACGTGCGAAGTATCCCAGCTCTTGAGGTATTCCAGAGCCTTGTCTGTGTTGCCGAGTGCTACCTTCCGAATCCGGTTTTGGAAAACCGTGTCCGTGGCAGCATGAGTCGCGAAGCAAACCTTGTAGTTCGCCGAGTCGCACCCAGTCGCAATGACGGGCGAAACGTTGGTTAGGAACACCTTCGATGAAATATCGGTGTAACCCTGCGCGTTCTCCTGTCCCTCGAGGATGAAGACCTGGGGTCTTACGCTCCCGACCAGCTTCAGCCGGCAGTCGCGCACCTCAGGCAACGCCCTGAGTGATGCAAGGACGGAAGTTGCAGTGCTGTTCTTCGAGACCAGCGCAGCAACGACTGAATCCTTGGTACAAGCGATCCGCGTTGCGAGCTCGTTATCAAGCCCGACAAAACGCATGATCGTGTCCTGCTCGGCGGCGCTTGTAAAGCGCGGCAGTGACAACACGAAGCTGTCCTTGCCACGTTCGTAACGCGCCTGTTGTCCTGAGGCCACCAATGTAACGGCAGCGCTCAAAACAACAACGAGGCACCACTGAATGAATCTCACAAATCCTCCAACGGATTGTAGTGTGCTTTGGGCTCGCCTCTAGTGGCGATTGCCCTTTCTTTAAAATCTGAGCCTTAATTCTGGACCAGCTCTGTTTTTTTAAATATTCTTTAAAAATCCAGAGCAGATCCACAATGGATCTAAGCTGTCAGATTATCTCTCTGTCTGACTCAGTTCTCCAAAAACAACTAATCTTTTTGAAGTTGTTCCGATTGGCCAGCATGTTGAAAGCGCAACAATTGACTTACCTTGGTTTGCAAACTGTGCTTGATCATCTGCTTTAAATACAGATGAGCTGGTTACTACATAGTGGAAGATTATTTTCTTTCCAGATTCATCATTTGCTGTAATTGAGAAAGAATCATATTGTTTTAAATTGCCTAACTTTTCAAAAATCTTGTTGTAATCACCTTTGGCCCAAGAATAGTTTGAAGAGTGACCTGAAATATATGAGGTACCGATTTCACCTAGCATGGCTGTTCCTGGATAGTGCACAACTCCTGCTTGCAAATCCTTATCAAAGTTTTTGACACTAGTTGTCCAAACTACTGGAACTGTAATTCCAAGTGATGGAATACTTAACAAAGCATTTTCTGTTTGTTTAACTGCTGTATTACTTCTAGTTTCATTGACACTTGAATTAGCACCTGCAACCATTCCACTTGCTTGAGCAACAGCTAAAGAAAGTTTGTTTGAAACAGATTCTAAGTCTATGTATGTTGCAACTAGTTTCTTTTGTTCTTCTGTCATAGCACTACCTGTTAATGGGTTTATTCCAGCAATCAAAGCTTGGGTATCTGTAATGCCTAAACCTAAAGTATCTCTGCGTTTTGGATTTAATCCCAAGATGAATTTTTGATAGTTAGTTAAACCGTTTCCTGAGATATCATAATCAGGAGCAAGGATTGAAGCATCGGTTACTTCATAGAAATATGAATTAATCCACTTGCTGTAACCTTCCAAGTTAGTGTATTGAGTAACAACTTTTGTTTGAGGCTTGCTTGTACTACCAAACATTGATTTCAAAGAAAAGTTTGTTAAAAGAAGCATGAATAATCCGATCGCAACTATGAAGACGAGTAAATATGGTAATACTTTCTTAGCTATTTTCCCAAAAGGAATCTGAGATACTCTAACTGTTGTTATTTTGCTTTCAGGATCATGTTCAATTAATGGAGTTTTAACTTCTTGGGCATGTTCTGAAGCAACATGTGCTTCGTGATTTGTTGTTACATGCTCAGAAGAAGCATCATGGTCATCGTGACTGTGAGCTCCTAATTGTTGATATAGGTCTTGAGCGCCTTGTGGTAATTCCATATATTTTTACTTAAGACTAACTATTATAGCCTCAAAGGATGGTTTTGTCAAGTCCTCTTCTAACATACTCAACGATTAGCAAAAATAGCCTAAAAAGGGTATAATATTAAGGAATTACCCGCCTATGGCTTTACAAAGAACCAATAGTCAGAAGACAATAATCTTGGCCATTATTACACTCCTTACCATACGTATTGGGTTGGGTTTTAGTTACAGTTCAGCAACAGATTTAAGTCCTGATAACATTGCTAGTGCTGTAAACAAAGCACGCTCCCAAAGAAATATTTCAACCCTTGCATACAACCTGAGATTGGCTGCAGCCGCAGATTTTAAAGCTCACGACATGATTACGCGGAGCTATTTTTCACATACTGATCCTGATGGAAAATATATCTGGGACAAAATATCTGAAGAAGGATACAAACCATATACAGTGCTTGGTGAAAACTTGGCAGTTGATTTTTTTAGCACTGAAGGATTGATGGCTGCATGGATTGAAAGCCCAACACACCGAGCAAATATTTTAAATGCTGATTTCAAAGATCAAGGCATTGGTGTGGCTGACGGTAATGGTGGAAAATACAGCATGGCAATAGCAAATACTTTTGGCGCGCAACCAAGTATTCAAGTAACTCAAAAAACAGTTACTGAGCCTGTACCAAAACCAGTTTCAGAAGCACCTGCACCAACTCCTAAACCAGTTGCTGTAACAGCTCCGCAAACAACACCAGAAAAACCAAGCGTTGAAATTGATAGCAATAGTGTAATCATCAACCCAAGTATTGAAAATGATAAATTAAAGTTGGGAATCTTTGTTAAAACATTTGGTAAACCAAGTTCAATAACAGCAACAGTGCAGGGCAAGACTGTTCCGCTTACAGCTTCAGGGATTGGCTATGGTGGATATTTAACTGCTGAAAAATATTTTAACTACCGTGCTTACAATTTAATTATTGTGGCCAAAGACAGCAAAGGATTAGAGTCAAAAATAGAGGTTCCTTTGAAAGCATACGCTCTACCAAAAGAAGATGATCCAAAGAAACTTTCTGGTATTGCAGAAAAAGCAGCAGCACCCGACCTCTACAATACTTTTAAATACGTAGTTGTTGGTTTTGGTGGTTTGTTTATCCTCTTTATGCTTTTTGACGCTTTGCATTTAAGGAACAAACAATACTCAGACATAGATAAACTAAGGATTGGTTCAAATGTAATCCTGATGTTTCTGCTTATGAGCACCCTTCTTTTGGTCTCTTGGTGGCATTAATTGACCTCCTACACGGACGACGTTAACGCTTCGTCCGTGGTTTCCTTTTGGGCGTCATGAGAATTCTAGTTTTGCTTTCTTAAATCTCATGCTCTTTTCAGTTTGGAAACGAAGCAATTGCAAAAGAGTTTCAAAACTTCTAACCCTCTCCGCAGATAGAAAATGTACGTTCGGAAACTTTTTTATTGCCTTATTTATTATTTAACTATAGTTGACACTCCATTTGTTATAGAATTCCATTCAATAGGAAAATCTTGAGTAATAGTATTTATATTTTTTAAATATTCCTGGTACTGCGAGGCAGTTTCACCGCTCTTAACAACAAGAATGTAAGCCATTTTAAAATTCTTCTGAGAACTCTGGTATGAAGGATTCCTAACTCCGTATGTGGAAATAAGTTGACTGATAGCTATAGTTTTCAAAGTTCCTTTGACATCCTGATAACCATCATCTTGAGAGTTGGCTGGAATAACTAATTTTAAATCCGGTACAGAAGAAACAGGCAAAAAACCCATTAGATATAATGACAGCGGTGAAAAGGCCTGTTTTTGCATTGGAAGAACACTTAATGTTCCATTGCCATTATCCTTCCATGCAAAACCACCCATAGTATCACCCCATATCTGCCCATTCCTAACAAAACTAGAATCAAACCATTTGGTATAATGAACCCCATCTGAAATACCTTCTGCGACTCCAATGTATGCGAGCCATTGATGACCAGTCTCATGGCTTATTAAGTATAGGTCATTGGAAATCTGACTTGGATTTACATTTTTATCTGAATAAGTATCATTCAAAACGTTAATACCCTTTAGCTGACTCGGGAGCTGACCGTCTGAAACGGTCTGTGGTCCACCAACTCCTGTCACACCATTATTAATGATGTTATGATGCTCCACACTAGCAGAACCATGTGATGTTGTAAATATATTCAAAAAATCATAATCTGTTCGTGAAGGATACAAAGTGTAAAACTTTTTTGCAACTGTTGCATCATCAACCGCGTCTCCTTTTATTAAAGTTCCATCATCATTTATAACGAAAATATTATTTGACGCTAAGCTTGTGGGGTCAAGACTTACAGAATTATTTGCCGCTGGAGTTGAATTTGTTTGTTGATTTTGATTTTTCTGTGCCGTCGATTGACTAGTTGAGCTAGCATTTGGATTCATTTCTGATAATGGCCCCACAGGAACTTGTAAATCAGCTGCATTGATAGATACAACGATCTTGTAATTACTATTCCAAGAGAAATATACTGCTTCAGAAGCATAACCATAGCGATAATCTCTACCCATAAAATAAAGCGTGCCATGATCATTCACAATAGTACCCCGTGGATGCCGTGTTAAAGCGCTAGAAATATTTGATGCTTTACTCAAAGAAGAAGTATCCCCACTCTTTACATTCTTAAGCTGATAACCAAGGCTCTTAAAAATCTTCAATGAAGTAAAAGCGCGCTTTGCTCCGAACTCAATTGTATAAATAGTTCCGTGGTCATTTATTAGATCACCATCATTAAAAGCCTTACTAACAAAAGGAGATGAACTGACGATAAGAATAGTTAAACTAATAACTACTTTGCCAATAATATTTATACGCATTGATATGAATTAAATTTTGATTTGAACGATACCTAAATACATCCTATATTTATTGAATATTAATAGCAAGTACCTCTTGCTTGTTCCGAAGCCTCTTTCCTTAAAATTATCTAGACAAAAAATCTACAATATTGCTATTAGGTGATACTGAACCCATAGACACCACAAGATAGACAAAAGTAAAAACATGAAAACTATTAAAAAACACCCTCTGCTGGGGTGTTTTTCTTTAGAACTGACAACGATCTATTCTTGCTTTAAAGTTAGTAACTCCCAAGACCATTACGACTATCAAAATGAATATGGTTAGCTGTTCCCCAAGAACCCTAAGATTTAGGGTTTTATTTATTCTATGATAGAAAACATTCCAGAGGAAGTTATACACAGCGGTCATAAACAAGCCTGCTGAAAAGTAATTAACATTCCATAGCTTGTAAACAAAGTAAGAAGAAGCTGAAAGCAACACTGAGATTATTAAAATATGGAAAACGTGCTTTAAAGAAAGAGCCGCAAATTGAAATAGTGCCTGGTACAAAAGCATGAAAGTAACAAGGAAAATAACTATATAGAAGATTGTTGGGCTAAAACAGTAATACCAAATGATACCTAAACTGGCAGCGTAAATTAACCAAGAGGCATAAAGCTTAACATAGGTTAAGATAATGAAATGGTTGGTGTTAACTTCACGTCTATGAAAAATCTCTTTGAAAAAAGTGTAACAGATGATTAAAGAAATAGATGTTGCAAATATAACAAACTGCTGTAGTTTGTATTGCTGAAAGTTAATCCCGATTAAAATAACTGCTCCCCAGTAAAGTATCCCGGGAAGAATTAAATAGTTCTGAAAGTATCTAAAATGTTCCCATCTAGTAAAGTGTCGTATTCTGATGGCAACTGCATGCGCTAGGTTTTTTGGTATTAACGACTGATCTTTAAAATGCATGTCAAAAAGAAAATGTAACCAGATCAGCATGAAAAGATAAATGAAAGCACTTACCTGTAAAAACAACTGCATCTGATAGAGGTTGCTGATATATGCCAAGGATTCAAGCCCGAAGAAAGCTATCAGCGAGATTACCCCGATGGCAATGATCTTATGACCTTTTGAGAAAACTCTTGGCTCTGTCATTTATTTTTTGTTCTTCTTTTTATATATCAACTCGCTTGCTTTATATAACGCATCAATAGTTCCAGCATCAACCCACTCCCCTTTAACAACTCCAACTTTTAACTTACCTTCTTTTAGATACAAGTTGTTTAAGTCAGTTATTTCTAATTCACCTCTTGGGGAAGGCTTTAAGCTTCTTGCTTTCTCTAAAACTGTGCGATCGTAGAGATACAAACCAGTTTGCGCATAGTTTGAAACAAAATCTTTTGGTTTTTCAACAATTTCTAAAGCATTCATCTGGTCATCAAAACGAACAACACCAAATCTTTCAGGATCAGAAACTTCTTTAACAAATATCTGTGCTCCATTTTTAAAGTTCTTTATAATATCAGAAAAATCATCCTCGTAGATATTATCACCTAAAATTAAAGCAACTGGTTCTTGATCCATAAAGCTTTCAGCGATTAAGAAAGCTTGTGCAAGACCCTCTGGTTTATCTTGAATTTCATAGGTGAACTTTGCGCCAAAGTCTTTTCCTGAACCGAGATATTTTAGATAGTCACCAGCATGATCAGGAGCAACTATGATTAAAATGTCCGTAATTCCTCCGGAAAGCAAAGTCTGTAAAGGATAATTAATCATCGGTTTATCATAAACCGGCAAAAGCTGCTTGGAAGTAACTTTTGTTAAGGGGTATAGTCTTGTGCCACTGCCTCCTGAGAGTATGATACCTTTCATTGTATTTCTTTAATTACTGCTTAAAAATTCTTGTAATGCTTGCTGCCATGGGCGTAACTTAGGAAACTTAGTATTTGCAATAACTGAGTTTTTGGGTCTTTTTGCTGGTCTTTTAAACACATCTCCCTTTACTGGATTAAGTTTAACCTCCACCCCCTTTATTCTAAACACTTCTTCAGCAAAATCCAACCATGAAGCCTGACCCTCGTTTGGCAGATGATATATGCCATATGGATATTTCGCATCAACTAACTCTAGGGTTGCTTTAGCTAAATCCAGAGCATAGGTTGGTGTGCTAATCTCATCTGTTACAAAAGCAAACTCTTTTTGATCTTTTGCAAGCTCTAAAACTAATTCTGGAAAGCTTTTTTTTGCATTATCGCTTGCTGCAGACTTTCCAAACAAAAGATTTAAACGGATCACATAACTTTTTGGGCATTTCAATGCTTCTACCTCTCCCTGATATTTTGTTTGGGCATAAACGCTTTGAGGATTTGGCTGATCTGATTCGGTATAGCTTTTAGTGCTTTGTCCGTCAAAAACAAAACCTGTGCTGAAATGAACTAAGGTTGCTCCAATGCTGTTTGCAGCTTGAACAATGTTTGAAACAGCTGAAACATTTAAGCTCGTAGCCTTTTCTTTTTCTTCCTCTGCAAGATCAACAGCATTGTATGCCACACAATTATATATCACTTCGGGTTTTAATTCTTGAACCTTAGTTTGCAGTACTTCTTTGTCTCTGACATCTAAATCACTATCAAAAGCAGCAACTTCAATCCCTTTTGCTTTTAACTGGCGTACTAATTCACTACCAAGCATTCCCTTAGAACCCAGGACCAGTACCATATTTCTTTGCTCCAATGGTTAAGTTTATAGTCTTGGTTATCTTGCCTCTTTTTACTTCTAGACGAATGATTTCCCCAGGAGAATATTTCAAGCTTAAGTCTTCAAAACTGTTTTGTAGAGTTACTTTTTCATCATTAACCGCTGTGATTATATCCCCTGCTTGTAAACCTGCTTTTGCAGCTGGACTTCCTTCAATGAGAGAGAAGTTTCTGGAGTAGTCAGTGTTATGCACCCAAGCTCCCTGAGTGCCATTGAAGGCTGTGGCATCTGAAAGAGAAATTGGTAAGTAGAAGAAACCAAAAACATTTTTAACTATTGCGCCATTTTTAAAATATGAATTCAGTGCGTTTTTTAAAGCTTCTGCCGTGACTATACCAGTTCTAGTTTTAATTCCAACAATGTTTCCTTCAAGTGAGAATATTATTGAGTTATTTGGTGCTTCATCAGGGCTGAACTTAAAAACTTGGTTAAAATCATCAGCAAAGTAGCTCTGAGCTGGGTGGTTGTGTGTTTGTGAAGAAACGAAAGAAACAAAAACATTTGGATTAAACTCATTGAGAGTCTTTGCAACCACGATTATTCTTTGTCCAAGCTGTAAGTCAGCAGACAAACCAACTGATGCTGTCGGCAAGTTGTTTGCATCAACCTTAACAAAAGCAAGGTTTGAATCAGTGTCCATGGCTTTTAGTGTTGCTGGTAATACCTTACCATCATCAAAAACTATTTTTAGCTGCTGCTTGCTCGATTGAGCATACAAGCTTTGTGCCGGAACTGCGATTAAGCCATCAGATGTCAAAATTATTCCTGATCCTCTAAAGTCAGCGTTGTTGAAATCATTACCATAAGCTAAACCAACAACCCACGGCCTGACTTTAGAAACTACAGCTACTGTATCAGAACCTTCGTTAACTCGGATTTCCTGCTTAGTGTTAATTACTAAAGGAGAGCCACTTGGGCTGAGATTGTATTTCATAAAAAACGGAATCGTGTTGATCTTTGGGATTAAGAATCTGTTAAAAACCCAACTACCAACTCCGCCAACTATTAACGAGCTTAAAATTATTATGGTTATGAGCTTTGTAGATATTTTTTCATTCATAGCTTTATGCTTTCCAAGGAGTGCTTAATATTATTAGAACAATCAGTATCGCAGAAAAGATTACATGAAAAGAAACCTTCTGCCGATTAAGATTGTGAAAAAGATAGAAATATATAATGATCCAAAGAACATAAAAAACATTAAAGAGAATTACAGCAAGAGCTGTGAAGTGGAAAGGTAGAAAAACTAAAGCCCAGCTAACTTCTAAAAGACAAAGCGTGATTAATGCAGCCCAAAAGTTTTTCTTTTGGTCACTTTGCGGGACATAGTCAAGAGATGCTCTGGCTATTAAAAAAGTCATTGCTCCTAAAAGCAACAAGGTCAGTGTGCTTTTTGGTAGGAGATAAAAGTTCCAGGCAAAGATTGCCATGCTCAAAGCAAAGTAAGAAACTAACGTTTCTAAGAAAACAACCTGCTCAGAAACAACTAGCAAACCAACCTCTAAGAAGTATATGACTATAACTGAGAAGATCAGAAATAAGCCCTCAAGAAAACCATCGGGAACTACAAAAAACAAACCAATCATTGAGAATATGAACAACATTGGACGGATTAAAGACCAGTTGTTTAAAACATTATTCTTTTTTAAATACCAATAATTGTAGGCTAGGAAGCCCAAAACATACAAAGCCATTACTGGCAGTAAAAACCTAAAAACCCCGCCAAATGATTGAATCAAGACGAGGAATAGTAAAGCGATAATACTACTTACTACTTTGTGCGACATATCTGTTTATTATTATACCCAAACCAGCAAAAATTAGTAATAGCGCGACAATTTGGTCAACTCTGAAAGTTCCCAAGTATGCGCTGTCTAAACGAACCTGTTCTATGAAAAAACGTCCAACGCTATACAACACTAAATACGATCCAGTTAAAACGCCAGCACTGTATGACTTTTTTTCGATTCTCCAAAGCAATAGAAAAACGAAAAGATTGAACAGTATCTCATAAGCGAAGGTTGGATGAAAAAAACTGTAAGCATTAAAGCCTTCGGGTCTAAACTGTTCTGGAACATACATTTTCCAGGGCAGATTAGTTGGATTACCAAAAGCTTCGTAGTTAAAGTAATTACCAAGTCGACCAATGCTTTGAGCTAGGGGCAGAGCAAAAACAATTGCATCTGTAATTGAAAAAAAGTTTAGCTGGTGTTTTTTTGAAAGAAAATAAAGTGTAATTATCCCGCCAATCAAACCACCATAGATTGCTAAACCACCATGCCAGATCATAAATACCTCAGAAAGGTTCAACTTGTATTGATCAAAATAGAAGAGGACATAATAGAGACGCGCGCTGATGAAACCAACAAGAACTGTCCAGAATATAATCTCATCAAAAAGCAGTGCACCAATCCCCTTTTTAAAAGCTCTTGCCTTAGCTAGAAAATATGCAAGAACAACACCAGCAACAAAAAACAAACTATAATATCGAACCGTAAAAAAACCAACCTTAAAAGATTGGGCTACAACCGGAAAACCGATTATCCTAGAGCTTAAAAAAGCGCTGTTTGTTTTTGCATAGCAATTCTTGGTTCTGGTTCTGTCCATTTTACCGGTATTTCCTTAATTTCAAAAAAATCTTTATAAAGGATCTTGCCATTAGCAAGTCCGTAGTGATAGACATCTCGAGTAATTTTTACATCATCTAAACAATATTTCTTTAAAAGATCTAAACGATTGTTTCTCCAAAAAAGGATTGCTTCTTTACCATTACCACTTTTTCCTTTTCCAAGGGTTGCTTCTGCAATGGAGTTTAAGCTTACTATTCTACCTAAATGCCTATGTACATCTTGGATAATGTCTAAGAAAGGAAGCGCGTGTACATCAAAGTTTAAGTAAGGTTGCAAAACTTCAAAATCAAAATCTTTAATATTAAAACCAATGATTTGATCAGCACTTTGCAACAGTTCAGCTAGTTTAGGAAGTTCCTGTTCTGTAAATATTGAAAACCTATCATTTACTGATTCCCAAACTCCACAAACCGAAACCTTAAGCAAATGGTTTTTACCACGGCCTCCAACCTCTTCGAATAGTTTTTGTGTTTCTAAATCTAGGACAATTTTTTTAATCGCCATTTTTGTTTATTCTCTCCTGATTATATCATGCACCTGTTGCTTGTGGTTTTAATCCTGATTTCTTTAAAAGAGGTATTAATAACTCCATCGGCAGACCACCAGTACCAGAAAGCGAACCTTCAATGTATTCTACTAAACTAGTGCCATAGGCATAACTAATTGCAAAAGCACCAGCCCATGTTGTTACCGGAGCATTTTCTACGTATGCTTGTATTTCATAATCTTCTAACTGACGTAGCTTTAATTTGGTTATTGAAACTTCCGAGAAGTCTATGTTATTTTCAGGATCGAGATAGCAGAGACCAGTGTACATGAAAACTTCCTTGCCCTGCTGTTCTTTTAACATTTCGCGTGCTTCATCTAAATCTCTTGGTTTTTCTAAGACTTTTCCATTACAAACAGCAAAAGTATCTGCAGCAATGATGATGCCTTGTCTCTTTGCTGCCACTGCCTCGGCTTTAGCTCTGGCAATCTTTGTTACTCGCACTTTTAAGTCAGGATCGCGTATTGCTTTTTCATCAATATCAGCACTTTGTATTTCAAAAGGGATACTCAGTCCAGACATGAGATTCTTTCGTTGTGCTGACCTGGTGGCTAGGATTACTTTTTGCATATCTTTAATTATACCATCTAAAAACTAAAACTTTGAAAAATTCAAGGTTTTCTGATAAAATTCAAATACTTTAATTGAAAGAATATATTATGCAGAGAACACTAGCAGCAGAGACAGGATCTAAAGAAGGACAAGAGGTTTTAGTAAAAGGTTGGGTACATTCCCGCAGAGACCATGGCAACCTCATTTTCATAGACTTAAGAGACCATACTGGTCTAATTCAAGTTACTGTAAACAAAGATCTTTCAGGACCTGAGGTCTTGTCAGTGGCTGAAAAAATCCGCGATGAGTGGGTTTTAGCAATTACCGGAACCATTGAGAACAGAGCTGCTGAATTGATCAATCCAAACTTAGAAACAGGAAAGGTAGAGATAAAGGCGAAAAGCATTGAAGTCTTAACCCAAGCAAAAACACCGCCATTCCCTGTTGCTAGAGACGAAGATTTGGCAAATGAAGATATTCGTTTAAAATATCGCTTCATTGATTTAAGACGCCCAAAAATTCAAAAGTATTTAAAACAAAGAGCTCAAGTAATCAAACATATCAGAAACTTCATGGATCAAAGAGGTTTCTGGGAAATAACTACGCCAATACTAGCAAACTCATCTCCTGAAGGAGCTCGTGACTTCTTAGTGCCTTCAAGACTACATCCTGGTAAATTCTATGCTCTACCCCAAGCACCACAACAGTTTAAACAACTTTTGATGGTCGGTGGTATCCCAAGATATTATCAAATTGCTGCTTGCTTCCGTGATGAAGATGCTAGAGCAGACCGCTCACCCGGTGAGTTCTATCAACTAGACATGGAAATGTCTTTTGCTACTCAAGAAGAAGTCTGGAAAGAAATGGAAGATTTGTTTAAAGAAGTCACAGAAAAGTTTTCAACCAAAAAGATTCAGCAATTCCCTTTCCCAAAGATTAAGTATGCTGACGCCATGGACATGTATGGTACTGACAAACCAGACTTGCGTTTTGAGATGAAATTACAAAATGTTACTGAGCTTGTTCGTGATTGTGGTTTTAGTGTTTTTTCTCAAGCTATTTTAGATGGTGGAATCGTTAAAGCAATAGTTGCACCTAATGCTTCAAGCTTTAGTAGATCCCAAATTGATCAACTCACAGCAATTGCAAAAGAAGAAGGTGCTAAGGGTTTAGCATATATTGTTTTAGAAGGAAAAGAAGTAAAGTCTCCAATAACTAAGTTTCTTGGAGAAGAATTAACCCAGAAGATAATTAAAGAAGTTGGTGCTCAATCTGGCGACATCATTTTCTTTGCAGCTGACAAGGCTGATACTGCCAACAAAACTTTGGGTAAAGTCAGAAGCGAGCTTGGATCAATCCTGAATCTAAAAGATCCAAACATTATGGCCTGGTGCTGGGTCTATGACTTTCCAATGTATTCCTGGAACAAATGGCTTGATAAGCTGGACTTTGAGCACAACCCTTTCTCAATGCCATATGGCGGTATTGAAACTCTAGAAACAAAAGATCCGTATGAAATAATTGCGCAGCAATACGACTTAGTTGGTAATGGCTTAGAGCTTTCTTCAGGTGCTGTTAGAAACCACCAACCAGAAACAATGTACAAGGCCTTTGAACTTGCCGGATACACCAGAGCTGAAGTCGATATTAAATTCGGACATATGATTGAAGCCTTTTCCTATGGCGCTCCTCCGCATGCTGGTAATGCTCCTGGAATTGACCGTATTTTAATGGTTTTGTGGGATGAACCAAATATCCGCGAGGTCATAGCTTTTCCTAAAAATGGTAGAGCAGAAGATCCAATGCTTGGCGCTCCCTCAGAAGTAACTGAGCAACAACTAAAAGACGTGCACATCAAATTAGATGTGCAGAAGAAAAAATAGTTAGTTCTTTAATGCAAATAAAAGTACAACAATTCGATGGTCCACTAGACCTGCTGCTGCAATTGATTGAAGAGCAGAAAATGGATATAACTCAGATTGCACTGGCAACTGTTACAGAACAGTTCTTGCAGCACATCAAACACCTTGAGACCATTGAACCAACCTCTCTTGCGGACTATCTTTCAGTTGCCGCAAAGCTTTTGGTTATTAAATCCAAAGCAATTCTGCCAACCTTGGAATTAGAAAAAGAGGAAGAAGAAATTGCAATAGATTTAGAAGCAAAGCTTTTGCTTTACAAAAAGTTTAAAGAAGCTGCTAAATACCTAAAGACTTTAGACAACAAAAGAAAACAATCCTTTGAGAGAGAGGTTTCTTTTGATGAAAAGGTTTCCTTCTATCCAGATCCCGACGTTTCTGCAGATACTTTAAAAAACTGTATTTTGAATACTTTGAAGTCTTTAGAAGAAATCAACAATCTTCCTAAAGCAACAGTTAAAGAAGCAATTTCAATTCAGGAAAAGATTAATTCCTTACAAAACCTTCTCACTGAAAAGATTCAAACTAAAATGTCTGACCTGATTGCAACAGCAAAGGATAAAACAGAGGTCATTGTTACTTTTCTAGCTTTGCTTGAATTAATAAAACAGCGCATTTTAACAGTAGAACAAGAACAAATTTTCTCAGAGATAATTATTAAGAAAACAGAAAACCAAGATTAAAGTTATGGACCAACTCCAAAGCACAATCCAAAGTATTCTCTTTGTTGCATCAAGACCATTAAGTCCTCAAAACATTGCAAAGATTTTAGAAGTTGAAAAAGAAGAAGTTGAGAAAGCACTACGTGAGCTTTCTAAGCTTCATGAAAATTCAGGCATTGTTTTACTAGAATCAAACGGCACCTGGCAATTTGCAACGAATGCTAAAAATAGCACTGTTGTTAAAAACTATCTGAATGCTGATTTAAGGGAAAAGCTTTCTGATGCAACCATTGAAACTCTTGCGATTGTTGCTTACAGGCAGCCAATCTCAAGGGCTGAAATAGAGGCGATACGAGGTGTTAACTGCCAATACAGCTTAAGAGCATTGTTAATCAGGGGTTTGGTTCAAAAAACCCCGAACCCAAAAGATTCGAGGCAAATACTTTATGAAACGACTCTTGAGTTCTTAGAACATATGGGGCTAAAAAACAACCAGGAATTACCAGACTTTGAAGAATTGGTTAAAAAAATCTCTTTACCAGAAATACCTGAAACAAATTTAGAAACACAAGCAACAGATTAAATCTTGGCTTGTTTGTTTTCTAGCTTAATAACACGTTTTTCTAAATCTTGATGTTCAAACCTGTAAACAGTGTTTTCAAGACGCAACAATATTTGTTCATGTCCATCTTCTAATAGATCAATTCTTTTTGAAAGAAAAGCAATATCGTCTTTTGTGGCCATGTGCTCAAAGCCACGCGCAACCATTGCAGCTAAATCATCCAGCGTCATAGTCAGACGATCAACTGTACCCGCTAAGTTACCTACTGTATCCGTTAAATTGCTTAGATTATCCGTTAAGTTATCCACTTTTGCTGTCAGATGCACAAAGTTTACTTCTAAACGGTCGAGTTTAGTGTCTATGTGGTCTACTTTCACTTCTAAATTATCAACCTTAGTATCCAGATTATCGACTTTAACCTCTAGATTACCAACTCTTGTATCTAAATGACCAACTTTTACATCTAGGTGACTAACCTTAACACCTAAATAATCGACCTTCTTAATCAAAGGCCTATCTTTTACTGTAGTTTTCCCCATTTGAATCCCTTTTAATATTTTAGAGTCTACATCTTAACACGCTAGCAAAAAGGGATGCAAGAAATTTAATAACTATTTAATTTCTTAGTATTGTTCTTCAAACAACGAAGCAAAACGCTCTCTAATACGTCTGAAGAAAGAACGTTTTTTCCATGCCCCAAGCCTCATTTGCCTGGCGAGTTTTAGGTCTTCAAAAAAAGTCTTTTCTAATTCTGACGCAAAGTCAGCTTCTGCGATACAAAGAATGTTTTCCTTGTTTAATTCCGTTGAACGAATATCAAAGTTTGCAGAACCAACAATTGAAAACTTACCATCAATAACAATGGTTTTAGAATGGATCATTGTTGGTTGGTATTCATAAATTTTAACGCCTGCTTTTAGAAGTTCTTCAAAGTAACGGTGGCTTGCCCAACGAATAGTGTTTCCATCAATGTAATCATTAGGTAAAAGAATTCTCACATCTATGCCTTCTTTTGCTTTTTCTTTTAGGATATTTCTTAAAGTCTTGTCAGGAACAAAGTAAGAATATGTTAAATATATCTTTTCTCTACCTGCTTTTATGGAAAGCCAGAAAACATTGCTTATCGGATGAAACTCTGAAGACGGCGAGCTTATAATCGAAACGTGCTTTGAAGGCGTTGTTTCTGCTGTTCCTTGATGTGGGTAGAACTTATGACCAACCAAGAATTCTCCGTATGTATCAGTCCAGACCTGAACAAAAGCAGATTGTAAATTCTCTGCCATGGATCCAGTTACTTTAACCATTGAGTCGCGCCAGTGTTCTGGACTCTCTGCATTACCAAGCCACTTGTCTTCAATAGCAGCGCCACCGATGAAACCAATGGAACCATCTATGACAATTGCTCTTCTATGATTTCTCTTGTAAAAACGAGTTAATTTTCCTAAACGAGCTGGTCTAAACCAACAAACCTTGCCTCCTGCTTTTTCAAAGAGTTCTAGTTTTTCTTCATCAACACCAGTTCCCCCAAAACCGTCTAAAACGATCCTGACCTCTACTTTTCTGTGTAAGGCATTGATTAAAGCATCAAAAACAAAATCACTCATCTTACCTTTGGTCCAGATGTAGGTCATGAAGTTGATAGTTTTTTGCGCTTGGTTTATAGCATCTAGTATTTCAGGGAAAAACTGTTCCCCGTTATTCAAAAGCTTTGCTTGTCCCCCGCTTTGAACCGGTGCATTGGCAACACCTGCCAGTGCTTGCAAGAAATCATCTGAATCAACTGCTGGAACTTCACTATTAGTATGCTTTTTAGGTCTTAAACCAATTGGAAAAAACAAAGCCGTTAGTGTGGTCACCAAGGCTAAAATACCAAATACCAAAAAGAATATGACCCAGATAGGTAAAGCAATTATTTCCATACCCTTATTATATCCTAATTAAGCTCTAAATGCTCGGTGCGCTTTAGAAAGCTCTGCTAAAGCTCGTTCTTGCCCATGAAAACCTAAAATTTCCATGGTTTTGTTTTTTTGTCTTCCAATCTCTGCGTAAAAGTCACGGAAGTCTTGTAAGTCTTGTTCTGTTAAATCTGAAAGCTCCATATCTTTTGTTTCTGGATCATCTGTTAAGACAGCAATCAACTTGTTATCTTCTTCACCTCTATCCAGCAACTCGATTATACCAACAGCTCTGCACTGATATACTTTTCCTTGTTCTAAAGACTTACTGTTTAAAATCATAACATCTTGGGGATCATTGTCTCCGCAGATTGTTTGCGGAACAAAACCATAATTGTATTTAAAAAGAAAACCATTCTTAAAGACAAAATCTTCAACAATGGCATCTTTCTCAGGGTCATATTCATATTTAAGCGGGCTATCTTTTGGAATCTCTAGAATTACATTAAAGGAATCAGGAGAACCAAAGGGAATATTTTTAAAAGTCATATTAAATTTCTGGTAGCGCTACGGGGAATCGAACCCCGGTTTACTGGATGAGAACCAGCCGTCCTAGCCACTAGACGATAGCGCCATAATTTATGTTTAGCCCGATAATCTTAGCAATTTTGGCGCTTCAAATCAATGCTAAACCAAAAGCCTGTTTGCCTGTTCTTTGTCTCGCATAACTGCTCTAACAACCCTATCCATCTGCATACCCCTAGAGCCCTTAACAAGCATTACTGTGCTACCTGCAAGTAATCTTCTGGCTTCTGCAATTGCGAGCACTGCGCTCTTAAACCACTGGATGCTTTGACTTTCAAAACCTGTCTTTTTTAAGTGCTCATAAGCTAAACGCATTTCTGGACCAACAAAAATTACTGAATCTAAACTTAATCTACTCAGTTCATTGGCAATATTAACATGCGCTGCTTCTGATTCAGCACCTAGTTCAAGCATGTCTCCAAGCACCGCGATTTTATGTGCTGCTGGAAAGTTAGCAAGCTCTCTTAATGCAGCATGTGTTGAAAGTGGGGCTGCGTTGTAAGTATCATCTAAGACTATTGTGCCGTATTCTCCTGCTAAGAGACGCATTCTTCCTGGTTCTGCTTTGTAGTATCTTAAAGCAGCTGATATTTGTGAAAGATCCATGCCTGAAGCAACTCCAACTGCTGCAGCACAGGCTGCTGCTGAAACATGTTGAATACCTATTGTGTTTGGCAGAAAAATTTCTTCTTTTTCTCCAAGATATTTTAATGTGAAAATACTGCCGTAGTTTCCGCCCTTTTCATATATTGCAGTATACCCATCAATCCAAAGGTCTGCTGAACTATCAAAGCCATAAGTTAAAATCTTTGATTTTAATGAAGAGCTTGCAGTTCTGACTTTAGGATCATCTTGGTTTATGATTGCATAATCATTGCTTCCTAAGTGTTTGAAAATCTTTCTTTTTTCATCAAAAATTTGTTGTTCGTTCTTAAAATTCTGAAGATGTGAAATACCAATGGTTGTTAAAACAGCAATGTGTGGTTTAACAACATCTGTTAAAACATCCATGTCCCCTGGTCTATCAACTCCTAATTCTAAGATTAAAACTTTTGGGTAATGTGCAAAGAATCTTGAGATGATGAAAGCTTTCAAGAAAACAAAGATCCATTTAAAAGGATTTCTTTTGGGTGCATCAACACCAATGATTGTAAAAGACAAACCAAATTCATTGTTGTAGTTCTTGTCATTTTTCCTGATAACTCCTGCTTTGGGATATTTTGCACGTAGAACTGAAAATATCGCTTCTTTTGCAGAAGTCTTACCAACACTGCCTGAAACTGCAATAACTTCAGGTTTGTATTTATGCAGTATTTCTCGGGAATATTTAAGTAAGATTTTTTGAAAGATTTTTTTCATAGCTATTTCCTTGTTGGTGGAATATCGTAATACCCTAAAATGAACTCAGCCATCCTACCAAAAGCAGGTGCTGCTGTGCTTTCTGCAAACTTAACATCTCTAGGGTGTTTTACATCAACTATCATTACAAATCTTGGATCTTCTGTTGGTCCATAGCCAACAAATGATCCGATATTATCATTTTGCACATAAACTCCGCCTGAAGCAACTTGTGCTGTTCCAGTTTTACCACCAATGTAATATCCTTTAACACCAGCTTGTTTGCCATGCCCGTTCTCAACGTTATCAACTAGCATCCCAGAAATTAAGGTTGCTGTTTTTTCTGAGACAACTTCTCTTAACATCTTTGGCTCTGTTTTGATAACTGTTCCATCAGGTAAAACTTTTGAATCAATGATGTATGGTTGCATCAGTTTACCTTTGTTTGCTAGTGGAATATATGACTGAAGCATTTGCAGTGGCGTTACAGTAATACCTTGTCCAAAAGCTGCGGTATAGAAGTTGACAGTGATATTGGTTTTTAAATTGCTTAAATTACCTATGGCTTCTGGTAATTCAACGTTTGTTGCTGTTCCAAAACCAAAGTTTTTTAAGGATTGGTAAAATCTTTCATTACCAATTTGTTTTTGAACAAAGATTGCACCAGTGTTTAAAGACTGGTTAATAACTTGGGTCATTGGCACAACACCAGATGCTTTGCCGTCTGAGTTTTTGATCTTGTAGCCATCGACTTCAACAACACCCGTGTCATTGTAGGTAGTCGATGGATTAACCACGCCTAGATCAATGCCTGTGGCCATGGTGATTGTTTTCATGGTTGACCCTGGCTCGTAGTTTTCTGTGGTTGCGTCATTGATATATACAGCAGGAGTTGTAGCTTTGTTGTATGCATTAGGATCAAAGCTTGGAAAGTTTGCCATAGCAAGTATTGCGCCAGTTTTTGGATCTGCAACAATAATCGTGCCTGAATCAGCACCATGTTTTTGCACTGATTCTCTAATAACTGTTTCGGCTTTAAATTGTATGGCTCGATCAATTGTTAAGTATAATGAGGTACCATCAACTGCTGGAGTAAATTGTTTTTGAGTTCCTGGAATTGCAGCACCGTTAACACTGACATCTGCTGATATTTCACCGGGTATGCCAGCGAGTTCTTTTTGCATGTACTTTTCTAAACCATAGAGTCCAGTTCTCTCATCAGATTTATCTTTGTATCCCAAAAAACCCAAGACCTGACTTAAAAACTGGCCTTCAGGATAATATCTGGTATTTTCCTGATCTAAGAAAACCCCCGCAAGCTTTGCTTCTGCAATAGCTTTTGATTCTTCTACAGTAAGCCCTTTTTTTATGACAATGTATTTTCTTGATTGATCAGAAATCTTAACTAGTAGCTCTGTGGAATCAAGGTTTGTAATACGCGCTAGTGTTTCTGCAGTCTCAGCAGTTTTGAGAATGTTTTGAGGCACAATATATACCAAGTCTTTTTTGGAATTGGTTGCGATAGGGTATGGTTTTTGTGAATACTTGTCTGAGATGAATATTTCACCTCTGGTAGGAATTAACTTTTGGTAGTAACCATGTTGGCTTTCTGCTTGAGCAATGTAATAGGAATGTTGACCAACAGAGATAATAAAAAGCCTTAAAAGCATTAAGGCTGCGGACAAGACTAAAATAGATTTTAAAAATACGATCCTATGCGAGAAATCTTTTTGTTGTTCTTTGTTCATGCATGCAAGTAGGTTAGTTGCTATCTTTCAGAAAGTGCTGTGGTTTGTATGTATGAAATTGTTGATACAGGAACCATGTTCACAACCGCAGCATCGCCTTGAATTCTTTGGAAAGACTGCAATTCTGCTGATTGAATTTGAAGCTGTTTTTGTTCTTCTTTTAGTTGGGAAATTTTCTGTTCTAAACTTTTTATTTCAAAACCTTTTGTAGAATAGCTGTTTACTTGTACCAAGTATACCAAAAGCATTAAGCAGCAAGCAGTGAAAAGAAGCAGTCCCGCTCTGTTATTTGTAAGCAGGTTGTGTTTTGCTGTTTTAACCCTGCTCTCTCTTGAGACTCTTTGTTGAGCTGGCAAGTTCATTGATAGTGCGAAGTATCTTCCCATTTGTTTTTGTTTTCCTTTGTTTAAATCTTTTGAATAACTCTTAATTTAGCTGGTATGCTTCTACTGTTTTCTTTTTGTTCTTCTTCACTTGCTGAGACTAGTTTCTTGGTTAATATCTTTGCTAGTGGTTCTTTGCCGCAAACACACTGTGGAAAATCTGGTGGACAAATGCATCCTTTGGCTTTTTCTAAGAAGAAGTGTTTTACTATTCGGTCTTCAAGGGAATGGAAGCTAATCACTGCGAGTTTTCCACCTTTTGCCAATACTTCAAATGCATCTGGTAAAAACTTTTCTAAATTTTCAAGCTCTTTGTTTACTTCTATTCTCAAGGCTTGGAAAACTCTTCTAGCGCTGTCACCTGCTTTGAAACGAAAGGCTGCTGGTAAGCTGTGTTTAATGATGTTAAAAAGATCTTCTGTTGTTTCTATACTCTGTTGCTGTCTATGTTCGATTATCCCCCGAACAATTCTTGAACTAAACTTTTCTTCTCCGTATTCTTCAAATGTTTTCTTTAAATCTTTTTCAGAATAGTGGTTTAAGATGAAACGTGCTGTAAATGGTTCTTTCTCTTTATGCGCTGGTCTTGCTTCAGGGTCAAAGCGCATGTCTAGAGGTTCATGCTTCTGGAAAGAAAATCCACGATTAGATCCTTCCAGATCATAACTTGATATACCGATGTCGATAATAATGGCATTTACTTCACTTAAAGCTAAATCATTAACAATCTTTTTTATATCTCTGTAATTCCCCTTAACAAAGTGCAGTTCTGTTTTTATATCTGCATCTTTTGCTTTGGCGCTTGCTTCTGTAAGAGCAGCTGGATCTAAATCAATACCAACAAGTATTCCTTTAGGTTCAATTGCCTTTGCCAGAGCCAATGCATGTCCACCACCGCCCAAAGTTCCATCAATAACTGTTTGTCCTGGTTTTGGATCTAAGTACTCTAAAACTTCTTTTAGCAAAACTGGGACATGGAAACTTTTTTTCTCTTGCATCTTAAACTCCAATCTCTCCCAATTGTTCAGCTATGTCATTGCTATCTTTTTCTGTTGCCTTCTTGTATTTAGCCCAAGCCTGTTCACTCCAGATCTCAATACGATTGTAAAGTCCTGCTAAAACAACTTTTTTGTTGATCTTAGCAAACTCTCGCAAGTAATCTGGGATGTTTATTCTCCCAGCTTTATCAATCTCACAATCCATAGCACCAGCAAGCATTAAACGAGAAAAAGCTCTAGTGTTTGCTTTGGAGATTGGCAGAGCTGCAAGCTTTTCTGCTAATTTAAGCCATTCATTTTGAGAGTACAAAAAAAGAGAGCTATCTAAGCCGCGGGTAACAACGGCCTTACCTTTTAAGTCATTTCTAAACTTAACCGGTATTGATAACCTGCCCTTTTCATCAATGCTTAATGTATATTCACCGATAAACATTTATTCTGGATTATTGATGATAAAGAGAGGCGGAATGCAGTCTGTGGATAAGGCTCCACTTATCCCCACTTACATCCACTTTTTACCACTACAAAACTATTATATTCCACCTGTTCCCATTGGTCAAAACATCTATTCTAACCACTATATCTAGTGGTTTTAAAATAAAGATAAATAAAAAACCGCATTTTCAAGCGGTTTTAGACGTAGATCTGTTATTTTTGTTTCAGCTAGTTATCCCCAACCCTTTTAAACATTTCACTGAATTTTACCCTTTTAAGCAAACTTATGTCCCGCAATGTGGTTTGCAGCAACACCAAACGCTACTCCTACGTTTAAACTTTCTTTTTTACCAAACATTGGAATCTCTACAACATCATCAGATAATTTAATCAATGCCTTTGGTAAACCTTTGGGTTCATATCCTAAAATCAAAGCAACCGGAAATTTTGGTTTCCATTTAGAAAGAATAATGCTTTTACCTTTAACTTGTTCTAGTGCAACTATTCTAATCCCCTGTTTCTTTAAACTCTTTATGAGTCTTGCCGGTTGCTTGTGATATTCCCAAGGAATATAGTTTTCAGCACCTAAAGCAACTTTTGAAATTTCTTTTCTTGGAGGTCTACCAGTTATCCCCGTTAAATATATTCTATCTACTCCAAACGCATCAGCAGTTCTAAATATTGAGCCTACATTAAAAAGACTGCGGATGTTTTGACAGATGACGTAAAATTCTTTTTTAGTAGACTTGGACATTAAATTTCAAAAACATGCACAGAAGCATTTTGGGTTTTGTTTTTCTTTGTTTCGGGAAACAGTTGATACATCAAGTTGATTATTCCTGAATGACAAACAACCAAAGGAAACCTTGAAGCATAATCATGTTTTAAATCGCTTAAAAAGTGTAGCAGTCGCATTTTAACAGCGCTACCTGGTTCAACATTGTATTTCTTTAAATCAACGCTTAAGTGTTCTTCGATGTATTGCAAACTTGATCCTGTAAGCTGTTCTACTTCAGCCCATGTCTTTCCGGTTAACTTACCAAAATCTCTTTCAGCAAGTTCATCTCTGGTATGCACTGATAGGTCTAATTCATTACTAATAATGAATGCGGTTTGTTGTGCTCTTTTCATTGGGGAAGCAAAAATAATATCAACGTTATGGTCCAGCTGTCTAGCAATATCTTTGGCTTGCTCTACCCCGTGCTTATCCAAAACCTCGTCTATTCTTCTACCCATTAAGATATGCAAAAAGTTGTATTTAGTCTCGCCGTGTCTTACAAAATATACTTTCATTTAAAATCTTTCAGTTATTTACCTGTCTTGTATTTTACTTTAAATTCCTTCATTCGTCCAAAACCCACAGAATCGCGAATTAAATTCCGAGCTTCCCAAGCAGGAACCCTACTAATGGTAAACTCCCCGTATTTATCATTAATTTGGTCAAGATATTTAACTAATCTACTCTTTGTTTGATCAATATCAAACAAAGAAAGCTGATTAGTTTCTTCTTTAAGTCCAGAAACTGTTACACCAATTAACTTAAAGTTTTTTTTGTAATGCTCGCTCTTTTCAAAAATCTTTGCTGCTTCAAGAAAAATCTCTCTGCCATCTTGTATATATCTACCAAGCTTATGTTGTTTGTTAAAATATTCATTTTTTCGATCTGTAAGAATGAAATGAACAATATTACCACAAAGCTTTGCTTCCCGAAGTCTTCTACCAACCATTTCTGAAAGCTTGTAAAGAACCTGTAAGGCAATCTTAGCATCTGTACTTACGCTCGGTAATGTATATGCGTGTCCCATTGATTTGGGAGCTTCTTGGTTTTCCTGACCCTCCTCTGCAAAGTCCTCTTGCCAACTTCCTTGGAGCTGTCCCATCTGATAGAGGTGATGGCCCTGTATTCCAAAGTGCGCAATTAATTTTGATTCTGGAAAATCTCTTAAATCCTGAAGTGATTTAATGCCCATGAGATTTAGTGCTTTCTCTGTCTGTCTACCAATACCAGGAATATCTGTTAAAGAAAGTTTTTGATACAGACTTTCTTTGTCTTTTGGACGAATAACTGTTAAACCATCAGGTTTTTTCAGATCGCTAGCGATTTTAGCAATGAGTTTGTCAGGCCCTATACCTATTGAACATTTAATCCAGTCTCCAACATAGACCCTCATCTCTTCCTTTATCTCTCCTGCTATTCTAGAAGCTTCTGCCCAGGGATCTTTAAAGCTCTTAACATTATCTGTTAAATCTAAAAAAGCCTCATCAATACTGTATTTCTCTATTCTTTCTGTATGTTTAAGGAAAATATTTAAAAACCTTCTAGTTGTTT
>DAIEPO010000049.1 GCA_027348385.1 bacterium | reverse complement strand
GCGATGTAATCATATATCTCAAGTGGCAGCTCATAGCCTTTTAGCATCGCTTTTTTCTGTAAAATCGCTATTCTTGTTTCTATCTCCGGCGGCTGAATGTCTACCAAAAGCCCCCACTCAAACCGGGATCTTAGGCGGTCTTCTAGGGTTGGGATTGCCTTTGGTGGACGGTCACTAGCCAAAATAACTTGTTTATTGCCCTGATGCAGAGCATTAAAAGTATGGAAAAATTCTTCCTGGGTCTGCTCTTTTCCGGCCAGAAACTGCATATCATCGACTATCAAAACATCGATCTTTCTATATTTATCCTTGAAGGAGTTCACTTTTTTGTTGGAAATGGAGCTGATGAAGTCACTTGTGAATTTCTCGCTTGTTACATACTCCACCTTTTTCTTCGGACTTGATTTCTTGATTTCATTTCCGATGGCTTGGATAAGATGAGTTTTCCCGAGGCCAACCCCGCCGTAAACAAAAAGCGGGTTATATGCAGCGCCCGGCTTTTT
>DAIEPO010000048.1 GCA_027348385.1 bacterium | reverse complement strand
AGGTTAAGATTGAAATGAGTCCCTACGACTTGACGAAGGGTCGAATAACCTATAGGCTTTAATTTGTCTAAAACTGACTGAAGCCCGATATTAATCTGGCTTAAATTTTTTTGTTTTTATAACAATTTTAAAAAAGGAATCATTTAATATTATTATGAAAGTTAGAACCTCTGTTAAAAAAATCTGCAAAGATTGCAAAGTCTTAAGAAGGAAAGGCAGAGTTTGGGTTATCTGCAAAGAGCCTAAACATAAACAGAGACAAGGTTAAACTTATGGCAGTTAGAATTGCAGGCATAGTTATTCCAAACGAAAAAAGAGTCGAAATTGCTTTGACTTATGTTTATGGTATCGGCTTGGCCACAGCCAATAAGATTTTGGCTCAGGCAAAAGTTGATGGCAATATTCGCGTTAAAGATTTGAAAGAAGATCAAGTTAATGCTTTGAGAACTATTATTGAAAAACAAAATCGCGTTGAAGGCGATTTGCGCCGTGATGTGAGCGCCAAC
>DAIEPO010000047.1 GCA_027348385.1 bacterium | reverse complement strand
AGGGGGCAATACGCTTTATTGTTCCAAAGGAGGGGTCAACCGCGTGGGAAGATAAGGTTGGAAATAAAAAGGTTGAGTTTAAAAATTCTGAAATTGAAGATTTTATAATTTTGAAAAAAGATGGATTTCCCACATACCATTTAGCAAATGTTATTGATGATAATGCGATGGGAATAACACATGTAATTCGCGGTGAAGATTGGATTCCTTCAACTCCAAAACATATTCTTTTATATAAAGCTTTTGGATGGGAAGTTCCTTTTTTTGTCCATGTTCCAAACATTTTAGGGACAGACGGGAAAAAACTTTCAAAAAGAAGCGGTGCGAAATCAGTATTAGATTTTAAAGACGAAGGAATTTTATCTGAAGCGCTTCTCAACTACTTAATGCTTCTTGGTTGGTCTCCAAAAGACGATAGAGAGGTTATGTCGCATGATGAAATTGTTAAAAATTTTTCATTGGAGAAAATTAATGTTTCACCTTCAATTTTTGACGAGAAGAAGCTTG
>DAIEPO010000046.1 GCA_027348385.1 bacterium | reverse complement strand
ATTTAATCAAGAACTACACACTACGCGACAACCTACTCGCAACTATAAACAAATAACTACTCTCCGGCAATCACCTTTTCAGTTTGCTGCAAACCTCTGGAATGGATGGAATCCCTGCTGTCCTAACCCTGGCGCCACCTAAATTCGCCCTTCCCCGCACTATAACAGCCCGCCCCCCAAAGGGGCACCTATAGGCTGTAATACCGGCATTTGCTTCTGGATGGACACCTATATGGACACCAAAGACAAAATCGGGCACCCACCTAAAAAAGAAAAAGACGACAATTAAATGCTAATTGTCGTCGGAGAAACATCTTTAAAAATTTGGAGCGGGCGATGGGAATCGAACCCACATCTCAACCTTGGCAAGGTCGCGTTCTACCACTGAACCACGCCCGCATTTGCCGTAACCGCGCCTTAAACTTCAATGCACCCTGATATTTTACCAAAAAAAGGCCGGTTTTAAAACCTGTACGCCAGCGAAACGCCCGTTGCGCCGCCCGGGGCCAGGTACGGGGCAAAGCTAAG
>DAIEPO010000045.1 GCA_027348385.1 bacterium | reverse complement strand
ATGCTTTCGAGAGAACCGGAAATTTATACCATCGAGAACCCAAAATGGGTACTGGTAGCATCGGATGGACTTATTGACCCGAGTCATTGGAATGCCGAATACCTCATGTCAAAGTTTAAAGCGCACGCAAAATACTGCGCGACCGCAAAAATGCTTCTCGAATACGCCGAAAAAGAAGGACCAAGAAACGACAACACGACCGCGCTCGTGTGGTGCCGTGAAAAAAGGTAATAACTTTCAAACAGAAAGCGACTCAATGAGTCGCTTTTGTATTTGGTGCGGGATACGGGAATCGAACCCGTGTCTCAACCTTGGCAAGGTCGTGTTCTACCACTAAACCAATCCCGCAATGCACTATTTGGGAGGCAATCCTGTCGGCCCCTTCACATATGGCTCCCCGACTGGTCCCTTAAATGTGCTCTTTGGCTCACCACTACCCAAAAACATGAATGCACCTACTATAAGCGCAACAATAAATATGGCTAGCAGTACTATTCTTTGCCTATTCATTTGCCTAACAATTGTACTAAA
>DAIEPO010000044.1 GCA_027348385.1 bacterium | reverse complement strand
AGTGCTTCCAAAGCTTTGGAAGAATTGGCAAAATTGCTTCCAAATGTTGCTCATAAAATTTTAGATAATGGCGATGTTGTTGATGTTGAGTTGTCGCAAATAGGTGTAAACGATAAAATATTAATTAAGCCCGGAGAAAATATTCCATCCGATGGAGAAGTAGTCGACGGAAAATCTTCGGTTAATGAGTCAATGTTAACTGGAGAATCAAAACCGGTCTCAAAAAAAGTTGGTGATCAAATAATTGCCGGTGCTATAAATGGTGAGGGATCGCTTACTGTTCTAATTAAACGAGTCGGTAAAGATACATTCTTATCAAAAGTCATTGATCTAGTAAAACAAGCACAAGAGAGTAAATCCAAAACACAGAATTTAGCAGATCGCGCCGCATTGATTTTAACAGTCATTGCAATCATTTCCGGGCTAGTAACATTTTTTGTCTGGACATTACTAACAACACAAAATTTCGCTTTTGCAATTGAACGGACGGTAACTGTTATGGTTATAACTTGTCCACATGCTCTTGGCCTTGCA
>DAIEPO010000043.1 GCA_027348385.1 bacterium | reverse complement strand
AAGTGCTTTCGGTATTCCATGGTGGTGGTTGTTCCGATTAATTGAAGTTGTCCGCGGGCAAGAAAAGGCTTGATAATATTTGAAGCATCTAAAGCTCCTTCTGTGTCTCCTGCGCCAATTAACGTATGGATTTCATCGATAAAAAGAATTACGTTTCCGGCTGCTTGTGTTTCTTTGATTACTCGTCTTAATCTTTCTTCAAATTCTCCTCTATGCGAAGCGCCGGCAACCATGGAGGACAAATCCAGTTGAATAATTTTTTTTGTTTCTAAATCTTTTGGCGCCTTTTGGCTAACTATATTTTGCGCAAGACCTTCCACAATTGCAGTTTTACCAACCCCTGCTTCACCGATAATGATTGGATTATTTTTTGTTCTTCTTAAGAGAATATGGACAACTCTTTCAACCTCCCTGTCTCTTCCGGTAATCGGATCTAGCTTACCGTTTTTTGCTTCATCTGTTAAATCAAGACCAAATTCTTCAAGCGCAGATTTTTTCCCGTAGACAAAATTTGAAGATTTCGAAAGTTCCGCCTCTATTTTTTCTTTTTCCAGTCCTTGA
>DAIEPO010000042.1 GCA_027348385.1 bacterium | reverse complement strand
ACTCAGCAATTCGTTCTGACCAGACCTCAGCCATTGTTGCATCAGTACCATTATCATATGGTAGGAACTGAATGGTTGTATTTAAAGGTTTTAAGTTAAATGGATGCAGCTGTTTATTCGGCGAATCCATCTCATCCTGTTCCCAATCATTAATAGAATAAATTAAATTAAACTTTGGTTCTTTCTTTAATTTGCGCATCTCCTCACACAAAAGGTAAGGATAAACTATCAGAGATAAAACATTGCCAGCATGAAAACCATAAGGTCTTATACCTAAATGAATAGTCTCGCTTCCCTTGTACTTCTTAGCAACTTCTTTAATTCCGCTATAATACAAATAAAGTTTAGGCATCTAATTCCAAAGCTTTACGGGCTTTCTTGTACATAAATGATCTATTTGGATCAATAACTCCACTCCCTACTTTTCTTTTCAAAAAAGTTACTGCGTCGCAAAGAGCAGAATAATACATCCAGAATTTTAGTTCAGGGAGCTTAAGTTTTACACTTCCGGCGCTGCTATAGCCTTCTAGGATCGTTTCAATTATTCCACGGTCAAAATCTTGACCACCATCTGGGTATGACCATTCTACGAGCA
>DAIEPO010000041.1 GCA_027348385.1 bacterium | reverse complement strand
CTTGCTTGTAAATCTTTAACTACTACCTTAACAACATCTCCATCGCTTGCGGCAAACTGAATTGGATTTTTGTTATCATATCTTGTAACTTGTGCCTTACTATCAAAGTTCCAATGGATTTCAAACCTATTTGTATTACAGGAGTTGTTAGCACAGGAAATTGGATTGCTGTTAAACAATACTGTCGCAAAATAGTCCATAACAGCGGCATTTACTGCTCCTGTCTGCTTAAATTCAACCTTTAAAGATATGGTATCAGCTGCGGAAACCTGTGCGTTTGGCGTTAAAAACCCTAAAAAACTAAAGACCAAAGCAAAAAATAGCCCAGCCATTCTTTTTTTACTGCTCTGCTTTTTGTGGATTATTTTTGTTTCGGAAATCAAGTTATTTTGCTTAACTTTCTCAAAATTATTATCTCATAAAACCAAGCAAAAGACAAATTTTGTCAAACCAAGTTTAAAGGCGGCAAAGCCGCCTTTAAGGATCATTAAAAACTAAAACTGGAAATCGTTGGGATTAAAGTCCACCCCTTCCTTAGAGACATCTTCTTGCAAGGAATTTGGACTATCTTTAATCGTATCACCGATTTTTTGAGAAGTTGTT
>DAIEPO010000040.1 GCA_027348385.1 bacterium | reverse complement strand
AGACTCCAACCCGCGAAGCGGGCTTCGCGAGGGCACAACACAAAAACACCGCAGCGCGGTGTTTTTGATTGCCCTCGCAGCAAGCCATTTTCCTTAAATGTTTTGCATTTTTGGAATAGTTTAGTACAATTGTTAGGCAAATGAATAGGCAAAGAATAGTAATGTTCGCCATATTTATTGTTGCACTGATAGTGGGTGCATTCATGCTTTGGGGACAACAAACGCCCAAGAGCACATTCAAAGGGCCGGTCGGGGAGCCTTATGTGAAGGGGCCGACGGGATTGCCTCCGAAATAGAATATTGCGGGATTGGTTTAGTGGTAGAACACGACCTTGCCAAGGTTGAGACACGGGTTCGATTCCCGTATCCCGCACTAAGCATGAAAGCGACCCATGGGGTCGCTTTCATATTTATTTGGCGGGGACGGGAATCAGGAAGGGGGTCGCCCCGCCGTCGGCGGGGCGTGACACAAGGAACCGCTGGGTTCGTGGGAGCGAGCGAGGAGCGAGTGACATTTTCGTATCCCGCACCAGATACAAAAGTGACTCATTGAGTCGCTTTCTGTTTGCGGGATATGGGAATCAATTACACTATTTCGAAGAATCGATGTTTTCCAATACGTATGATGTCGCGAGGTTTGAG
>DAIEPO010000003.1 GCA_027348385.1 bacterium | reverse complement strand
CTAAGGTCGTGCTACCATCACCAACAGGCAAAGTTGTTTCAGATGCTGGAATATATGTTTCTGCTAAAACCCAACCATTTGGGTGTTCTTGATTGTAGATAATTACTTTGTTCTCTTCAATCTTAACTCTTTCACCTGGTAATCCAATTATTCTCTTGATGTAATACTGACTAGTATCTTTTGGGTATTTGAAAACAACAACATCTCCCCTCTCTGGACTGTTGAAGTGATAGCTCCACTCATTGATGATTAAATATTCACCGGAATAGAAGGTTGGTTCCATGGAAGAACCGGAAACTATGAAAGGTTGTGCTACTGCATATCTAATCGGCAGGATTATGACCATCGCGATGATCAAAACCTTAACCAGGTCCCATATGAAAAGACCAAGCTCTCTTAATCCGCTTTCGCTTTGATCATCTTGAATATTTTGATTTGTTGGTTCTGTTTGCATTTCTTTTTTTATGTATATCTGGTGGACGATAAAGGAGTTGAACCTTTGACCTCACCGATGTGAACGGTGCGCTCTAACCAACTGAGCTAATCGTCCAAAACTGTTACGGGTCAGGGCAAAAAAATCAAAAACATATAATTCAATATACCTGTTCCATTGAAGTATTGCAAGCGTTCTGGGACGCTTTTTTCCGTTGAAAAAAGCTTGTTTTTAAGATATACTACCAAAGTATTATGCAACAATTTCCAACTATACAATCAGCACCAAAGAGACGTCGGGCACCAAGAATATTTTGGGTAGCAATTCTTGTGGTCTGTTTAATCTTAGGTATGCTTTTTTCCAAAGCATATTCTTTTGGTAGTAAAGTTTTCGTGCACAAATCTTCTTTCTTTAAAAAGGTAACGACTTTGGTTTTTTCTGGAAGCGCTTCTTTGAAAGGAGAAGCACAAGGACGAATTAATATTTTGCTTTTAGGCTATGGTGGTGAAGGACATGATGGCCCATTTTTAACTGACACGATTATTCTTGCAAGTATTAATCCAGAAACCAAGCAGGTTGCCCTAAACTCTATCCCCCGTGACTATCTCTGGGAAGAAGGTAAACAAAAAATCAATTTTGCTTTTGCTTCAGGCTACCAACCACATCACGATTTTAACGAAGCTGGAGAAAAAGCAATTAAGGCTGTCGGAAAAATTACTGGTTTAGAAATCCCGTATTTTGCAAGCATTGATTTTAAAGGCTTTGAAAAAGCCATTGATCGTTTGGGAGGTGTAGATGTACAAATTGATAACAGCTTTACAGACAGTCAATATCCAAATGACACTTTTGGATATTTACCTACTTTAACTTTTAACAAAGGTTTGGAAAAGATGAATGGCACCAGAGCTTTACAGTTTGTTCGTTCAAGGCATGGAACCAACTTAGAAGATTCAGATATTGCAAGAAGCAAACGCCAAGCAAAGGTTTTGGATGCTTTTAAATCTAAGGTTCAAGATTTAGGGATTCTTTCAAACTCTGGGACAATTAATGATCTTTTAGATATTCTTGCAGATCATGCACACACAAATATTGAACCAAGCGAGCTTTTACACCTTGCAGAGATTATGAAATCTACGGATGTGAAGATAACCTCGGAGAGCATGGATTTAGAAGCCGGGATGTTTTGTGATGGGAATAAGGAAGAGATTGGTTATGTCATTTTTCCTTGTACTGGAATTACGACTAGCCAAGTACAAACATATTTTAAAAACAGTTTTAGCAATTCAGCGGTGAGAACCGAAGCAGCCTCAGTTATACTAGAAAACGCTGGTAGAGATCCAGAATATTACAATTTAATCAAAAAACAACTGATAAATGCAGGAGTTGTTGTCTACGAGGTTCCTTACCGTGGATTACCTCTTACAAGCAGCGCTTTTTACAAAGTTAATGATGACAAACCTGCGACCATTTCATATATTCAACAATTAGTCAGCACAAAAGCATTACCAAAACCAGAAAGTATGACTGCGAGAGTCGATTTGGTACTTTTTGTAGCAGGAGGTAATTAGCTATGAGTAACGGACGTGAAGCATTGGTCGCAATTGTCGGAGAACCAAATGTTGGTAAATCAACTCTAATGAACAAGATTGTTGAAGCAAGAATTGCTTTGACTTCAGCAGTTGCAGGAACAACTCGTGATCGTTTTTATGCGCCAGCGTCTTGGAATGGCATAGATTTTTCTTTGATTGACACAGCAGGAATAATTCTGGAACAAAGAGATGAGCTCGAAAAAAACGTGCAAAAGCAAGTTGAAATTGCAATTGCTGAAGCAGACTTAATTATCTATGTCTTAGACGGTAAAAAACCTGCTGATTCAATCAACAGGAACATTATGTTAAAACTAAGAAAGCAGAAAAAAGACGTGCTCTTGGTCATTAACAAGGTGGATTCACCAAAAAAATTTGTGGAAATAGTTGCAGAATATGCTTTCACAGGTTTCAAACAAATCTTTCCAGTTTCAGCAGTTTCTGGAATGGGGACTGGTGATTTACTTGATGGCATTACTGAGTCTTTGAAAAAACAAGGCTTTGGACAAATTGAAAAAGATCCTTCAACAATTTCTGTTGCAATTATCGGCAAACCAAATGTAGGTAAATCTTCTTTGTTTAACAAAATTATTGGCGAAGAAAGAGTTGTCGTATCTGCTGTTCCTGGCACAACCAGAAATGTTGTGGATACTGATTTAACTTACAAGGGGCATAAAATTAAATTCCTAGACACAGCCGGATTAAAACGAAAAGAGAAGAACCAGCCACTGCCTGATATTTATGCAGCTCTACAAACCATTCGAGCAATGCGCAAAGCTGATGTCTGCCTGTTTATGATTGATGCCTCTGAAGGCATTTCTCAGCAAGATCAAAGAATTGCTGGAGAAATAGTTGAAGCATCAAAAGGTTTTGTTTTAGTTGCAAACAAGATTGATTTACTTCAGGGAAAGAAGAAGGATCAGCTTTTCGGGCAACTTCCTGATTACTTCCCTTTTCTGTGGTGGGCACCAGCTGTGCCAATCTCTGCAAAAGATGGTGAGGGAGTTAAAGAAGTCTTAGATTACATTTTAAAGATTGAAGAAAATAGAAAGAAAGAAATTGATGCAGAGGTATTGAAAAACTTTTTCTACGCTAAGCAAAAAATTAGACAGCCACAAAGACTCAGAGATGAACGAGTTCCAAAAGTATATTCTCTACAGCAAACAGGAACCAACCCCCCAGTCTTTTTGATGATGGTTAATGAACCTTCTGCAATTTCCATGCAGTTTAGAAAGTTCATCCAAAACGCGATTATGAAAGAACTTGGTTTTTGGGGAACTCCGATTGTCTTAAAGCTTCAAGCTAAACGCGGCAATCCAAAATTTAACGAAGAAATGGTAAACTACTAATATATGCAAATAATCATTGGGCTAGGAAATCCAGAAGAAAAATACCGAAACAACCGACACAATGTTGGCTTCTTAGCTTTGGATCATATTTTAAAAGATTTTCAAACCATTTCTTGTAGTTCAAGCTTTGATGCAAAAATCTGTGAAGTACATATGCCAAACAAGGTTTTCTTTGTCTTTCCTCAGACATATATGAATAACTCTGGCAAAGCAGTCAAACAAATTCTTGATTTCTACAAGCTCTCAGCAAAAGATATTTTAGTATTACATGATGATGTTGATTTAGCGCTTGGTGTAATTAAGTTTACTGATGATTCAGGTTCTGCTGGACACAATGGTGTTGCATCAATCATTGAAGCTTTAGGTACAAAAGAATTCAGAAGAATACGTATTGGTGTTGAAAGCAGAGAAAACAAAGAACACTTACCAACAGACGCTTTTGTTTTACAAGATTTTTCAAAAGAAGAGTTAGAGATGATTCCGTTTGAAAACATTAAAGCAAGGGTGCTTTTAGAACTTAAAGAGAAAGTTTAATTAAAACTAAAACGAAGCGGCGCGGGTCCTACAAGATGGTTAGTCTTGCAGAACCCGCGCCTTTTGCGTCGTGTTAGATGGTGATGTCGAAACCAGTCGGGATGCCAAGCGCCGCCTCGCGATCCCACATGCCGTGATCTGCCGAGATCAGCAGACCATCGCGGAACCAGCGGAAACAGAGATGGTGATCTCCGGTGACTTCGTCGTTGTCGTCGAGATGCCGATCGAGCAGTACGCCACCGCAGCGAAGCCCGAGCTCGCGATGTTCACCGCGTAGCCGTTCTGGGTGCGTGTAAAGCAGAGCGAGAATGGCATACGGATCCAGCGAGAACTCCTCGACGCCATGCTGCGGCTTGGACGAAACCAACGAATGTCCAGCCCAGAGTTTTCCGAACTGGACGGGAAAGACAATGAAGTCGCCCGGCGTGTTATGCTGCTTGGCGTAGAAGAACTGGGTCTTGGTGATGAGGTGCATGTGCTCCTCGTCCATCTCGTACCGAGCTCGGTTGTCGACCTTGATGCCGAGCTGTTCTACCCGTTGCACGATCAGGCGCATCGCCGCGAAAACATCTGAGGCAATGACCCACGGCTTGGGAATCACGGCCCAGAGATCAGCTTGCGAAGGAAACGCGGTCTTGCGGATGATCTCCTCGACATGCGAGCTGTCGAGGTTGCCGTAAATCTCCTTGAAAGCGCGAACCTGGGTCTCGTGGCTCCGGAATGACAAACTCTCCGGATAGCCACAGTCTGAAGGAACTGCCCAGGCCTTCGGGTCCCGCCACTTCAGATTGCGCTGCTGCTCTGCAACAAGCCTGATGCCCATGACAAGCGACTGAGCAACAGAGTTCCCTTCCGAGCCGATGACCAGCTGGCGGTCGTGCCGGGTGAGCCCTGCACGAACCAATGCATTGTGAAACTCCGCAGCTTGTCCGTCATCATAACGGAGATCCGGAGTTGCACTCGACGGGATTTTGTCCCGGCCCGCAATGTCTGGTACTGACATCACAAACCTCCTGCGAGTTGTACCGTGTGTCTGGCCACGGCGCCTCTCCCTCAGGTATGAGTGAGCAACTTAATATACCACAAAACAAAAAAAGCGCAAAAGCGCTTTTTGTATTTCATACAATACCCTACTTACGAGTGAAAGGAAGACAACAGACGCTGCCAACCTTTACTTGATAGCTACTCACAAATAGTAGGAGGGATTCATATCTATTTTCGCTACTCGCAAATAGGGGGCTGTATGAAATATTTCTAAAGGACAATACTAACACTGTAATTTAACATAGTAGTCCTGTTTTGTCAATCTCGTTTCCCCCCTGTATTTACTACTCTTTTTCTATGTTTTTAAGTATATCACAGGTGCATATATGCCTGTGTTTTTGATGCCTCTTTCTAAGGGTCATATTTGACAACCTTTTAAACATATAGTTAAACTCTTAAAGTAATTACCGCCAATAAGCAGCTAATATATAGAGTAGATGAAAAAAACATTAGTGATTGTTGAGTCTCCGACTAAAGCAAAGACAATTTCCCGCTTCTTGGGAAAGGATTTTGATGTACAAGCATCTTTTGGGCATGTTAGAGATCTGCCTAAAAGCAAAATGGGTATTGATGTTGAAAAGAATTTTGAACCAACATATATTGTTCCGGTTAAAGCAAAAAAAGTAATCAGTGAGTTAAAAGCAAAAGCAGACAAATCTTCTGAAGTAATTCTGGCAACTGACGAAGATCGCGAAGGAGAAGCAATATCTTGGCATTTAGTTAGTGCTTTAAAGCTAGATAAAAAAGAACCAAAGAGGATAGTCTTTCATGAAATTACTAAGAGTGCGATTGATGAAGCCTTAGCAAACCCACGCGCTTTAGACATGCATTTAGTTGATGCACAACAAGCTAGAAGAATCTTGGATCGTTTGGTGGGTTATGGACTTTCCCCTTTCATTTGGAAAAAAGTTCGTTATGGTCTTTCTGCAGGCAGAGTTCAATCGGTTGCTCTACGTTTGATTGTAGAAAGAGAAAGAGAAATTGAAAAATTTGTTAAGGAAGAATATTGGAGTATTGATGCTTTGTTTACAAAAGACAAAACGTCTTTTCCAGCTAAGTTGAACCGTATTGATAGCAAGACTCTTGGAAAGTTTGATATTGCTAAGGATTTGTCTGCTAATGAAGTTATTGCTGATTTAGAATCTGCTAAGTACATAGTTTCAGAAGTTGAAAAAAAGGAGGTTAGCAGAAACCCAGCCGCTCCTTTTACTACGTCAACATTACAACAAGAAGCAGCACGAAAATTCGGTATGTCTGCAAAGCAAACTATGGTCATAGCTCAGCAGCTATACGAAGGAATGGACATTGGAGAAGAAGGTTCAACCGGTCTTATTACTTACATGCGTACTGACTCAGTAAATCTTTCTGAGTTTGCACTAAAACAAGCTGCTACTGTAATTGAAGCTCGTTTTGGTAAGAACTACTATCATGGCCAAGCACGAAGATACAGCAATAAATCTAAGAATGCTCAGGAAGCGCACGAAGCAATTCGTCCTACAGATTTAATGCGTCATCCAGACCAGGTGCGTCCTTTTCTTGATCGTGGACAACAAAGAATCTATGATCTGATCTGGAAAAGAACAGTTGCCAGTCAGATGGCACAAGCAGTTTTTGATGCTACTGCTGTTGATATTGAAACTACTGGTAAATCTAGTAAAAAATATGGCTTCAGGGCAAATGGACAGGTTGTTAAGTTTGAAGGCTTCATTAAAGCATACACTGAAGGACGGGATGATGAAGAATCTGAGGTTGAAGGACAATTACCAGATCTTTCTAAAGGAGAGTCCTTGGAACTTTCTGAGCTTTTGCCAAACCAACATTTCACAGAACCACCTCCAAGATATTCTGACGCGACTTTAATTAAAGCATTGGAAGGTTATGGTATTGGCAGGCCTTCAACTTATGCTCCGACACTTTCAACTATCCAAGATCGTGAGTATGTTGAAAAGATTGATAAAAAGTATAAACCAACTGAAATTGGATTTTTAGTTAACGATCTTTTGGTAGAACACTTCCCAGAAGTTATTGATATTGGTTTCACTGCAAAGATGGAAGCAGAGCTTGATGAGATTGCTGAAGGAAAGATTGAATGGCAACCAGTTATTAAAGAATTCTATGTCCCTTTTAAAGAGCATTTGGACTTAAAGAACATTGAGGTTGAAAAACAGGTTACGGTTTCAGAAACACCTTGTCCGCATTGTGGTAAACCGATGATTATTAAATATGGTCGTTTTGGAAAGTTCTTAGCTTGTCCTGAAGGTGAAAAGATTACTAAACCAATGCCTGAAGAAGAAGCAAAGATTAAAGAGCTTGAAGAAAAAACTAAAGGTGAGCTGTGCCCAATTTGTAATGGACCAATGAAGATTCAACGCGGTCGTTTTGGTTTCTTCTTGGGTTGTGCTAAATATCCTGAATGTAAAGGTATTAAAAAGATCTTCAACAAGATAGGTTTTAAATGTCCAAGCTGTGGTATTGGTGAAGTTGTTGAAAAGAAAGCGCGTGGCCGCGGACAGCCTTTCTATTCCTGTTCAAGGTATCCTGATTGTGAGTTCATCATCAACAAAAAACCACAAACTGAAGAAGAATTAAAAGCTCTTTGGGAAGAACAAAAAGCAAAGCCTAAGAAAACAACAAAAAGAAGATTTGTGCGAAAGAAAAAAGAATAACTAAAAAACCGCAAGTCTTGCTTGCGGTTTTTTTAATCATTCCTAGTATATATATCCATATCAAACCAGGCTAGCTTAACAGCCTGCCAAAACGGCAATAGACGCATAAAATATCTAAGGTTTACAAACTGCTTTATGACCCAGGCAAAAAATCCTTTTAAATTGAAACCATTTGTCAGGTGCAAAAGTGCCCACTTCCCTTTTACAGGGATAATGTATGCTGATGGTTTGGTGCTGTATTCAAAGGTTGGATATCCATTAACAGCAGCTGCGATGTTGTGTGCTACAAACTCTGCTTGATCAATTGCTTGAGTTGCTGTTTGTGGCATTGGGTTTTTGTCTGAATCTAAGACACAAGCATTATCCCCTATTAAATATATATTCGGAAAATCCTTAAGGGTTAGATCAGTGCATGTTGCGCAGCGATTCTTTTTATCTACCTCAATTTTAGTTTCAAAAGGAATCTCAGCGCCTTTGATACCAGCACTCCAGATGATCATGTCAAAGTTTTGCACTTCACCATTTTTTAAGGTAATGCTCTTTTCTGAAACTTCTGTGATCATGGAATTAAAGCTTAAGCGCACACCAATCTCTTGTAACCTTTGCGTTATCGGTAGACAAACATTTTTGCCCATACCAGGCATTAACTTGTTTGATGCTTCGATGATCTCTATTTCTATCTTTTCTTCTGGAAATGAATACTTCCAAGCGACTATCTTCTTTAAATTGGTTAATTCAGCAGCAAGTTCAACTCCAGTAAATCCTCCGCCTGCAATAATTACACGTACAGCTTTTTTAGCTGTCGTGGCAGATGCTTCTTGAACTAAGGCTTCAAGACTAGCTCGTATTTTTAAAGCATCATTTACAGACTTAAATGTTAAGGTATGTTCTTTTGCTCCAGGAATGTTGAAAAAATCAACCACTGAACCAGTTGCTAAAACTAAGTAATCATAATCGATTTTCTCTTCTCTGAAAACTAAGTATTTCTCTCTTTGATGTATCTTGGTTACTTCTGCTTCAACAAACTGAATATTGTGTCTTGAAAGTACGTCTACAAAAGGCAGAGCAATGCTTTTCTTTAATGCTTTGATGCTTACGAACTCTTCTTCAGAAGAAGCAACCTCATAAAGACTGGGATAGAAAAGATGGTATGGGCTTTTGTCTATTAAAACAACGTGTGCTTTTTCTTTACGTAAATATTTGCGTAGTAATATTGCGGCATTTAAACCACCAAAGCCTCCACCAACAATTGCGATTATTTTTTGTTTTTGTTGCATAGTTGTATTTTAGCACAAAAAAACCAGGACTGACCTGGTTTTCTTAGTTATTCATATCTCAGCGCTTCTATTGGACTGAGTTTTGATGCTTTGTTTGCAGGGTATATTCCAAATATTAAGCCAAAAAGCGTACAAACCCCAAAAGCAAGTAATATTGAACCTAAAGAAACAACGGGTGTCCATTTACCAATGATGGCTATGGCAATAGCTCCTAAATATCCTAGTACTATACCTATGACACCACCTAAGACTGTTAAGAAAACTGCTTCTATCAAAAACTGTAGAAGGATGTCTTTTCTTTTAGCACCAATTGCTTTTCTCAAACCAATTTCTCTAGTTCGCTCTGTAACTGACACAAGCATGATGTTCATAATCCCAATTCCACCAACTAACAAGGAAATTCCAGCTATGGCTCCTAAGAAGATTGTTAGAACTGAAGTAATGTTTGTCAACAAGCTTAAAGCATCTTGGGGATTTCGTACTGTAAAATCATCTTTTTGAGGATCTGAGATTTTGTGGTTGTATCTTAAAACTCTCTCTACTTCTTCTTTTGCTAAAGGAATTGATTCTGCATCTTTAACTTGGATTGAAATCAAGTTGTAATGATTAATTCCCAAGAGTAATTTTTGGGCAGTACTCACAGGAACAATGATTTGAGTGTCTTGATCAACACCGAAAGCACCAACCCCTTTTGGTTCTGAAACACCGACTACCCTAAAGCTAACCTGCTTTATTTTTATGAGCTGTCCGATTGGATCTTGCTCGCCGAAAAGATCTTCTTTTATAGTTGAACCTAATATTGCAACTTGAGTTAAGCCATCAACATCAGATTTGGTATACCAGTTTCCTGCTGTAAGATTTATATTTCTAACAACTCCAAAGTTTTCGTCTTCTCCAACAACTGGTGCAATCTGATCCTCGTTGTTGTAAGAAACAGTGTATTGTCCCCTGACTTCTGGACTAACATATTCAATGCTTGGAGCAAGCAACTTATTACGTAATGATTTAACATCCGCATCAACTAAAGATGTAATTATGATGCCCTGAGCTGATGCTGGTGCCGAAAACTGTGATTTACCACTACCACCTGGAATGACAAAAAGCAGATTAGAACCAATCCCCTTAACCTGATTAACTATTAACTCCTGAGCACCTTGTCCTGCTGAGATCAAAACTATGACTGCTGTAATACCGATGATTATTCCTAGCATGGTCAGGAAAGAACGAGTCTTGTTAAGTAGCAACGCTCTAGCAGCTATTTTTATGGATTGAAAAAACATATTACTTTCTGTTTCTATTAATTTCGTCAGAAACAATGACCCCATCTTTTAAACGAATAATTCTTTTAGCATAACTTGCAACATCTTCTTCATGCGTCACAAAGATTAAGGTTCTTCCTGAATCATTTAGGCGCTTGAAGATATGCATGACTTCTTCAGATGATTTGGTATCTAGGTTTCCTGTGGGTTCGTCAGCAAAAATAACTGCAGGATCATTAACTAAAGCCCTGGCAATGGCAACACGTTGCTGTTGTCCTCCGGAAAGCTCTGAAGGATGATGATCTTTTCTACTTTCTAAATCAACTTGTTTAAGCATCTCTAAAGCTCGATTCTCTGCTTCTGCTTTAGCTACACTCCCTGAATACAGCATTGGTAAGGCAACATTATCCAGCGCTGATGTTCTTGGTAAAAGATTGAAGGCTTGGAAAACAAAACCAACTCTTTTGTTTCGTATTTCTGCAAGCTCATCATCAGTTAAGGAAACAACGTTTTTCTCTTCAAAGAAATAGTTTCCAGAGTCTGCTTTGTCTAGAAAACCAATGACATGCATTAGGGTTGATTTACCTGATCCTGAAGGACCCATGATTGCAACAAAATCACCCTGCTCTATTTTTAAATCAAGGTCTCTTAATGCTACAACTTGGTTGTCTTCGCCATTGTTGTAGATCTTTCGGATCTGCTCCATTTTTATCAAGTGCATCTTGGTCTAGTTATTTCTTACTCTCTAAGGTTGTGACTATCTCTTCACCACCGCTTAAACCACTAAGTATTTCTGTATATGTATCACCGGCTAAACCTAGGGTTACTTCGACGTCTTTAGCTTTGCCATTTTCTAAGATGCTAACGTATTTATGTGAATTGCTTTTAACTAATCTGTTTGGAACTGCAAGTACTTGGTTTTTTTCGTTTACTAAAACAACTAGGTTAACAGTCATACCTGGTTTAATATCAACATCTTGAGGGATTGACGAAACAACTCTGTAGTTAATGACTCCTGAAACAACTGTCGAAGCAGGATCAACTGATAGCACTTCACCGTTAAAGTGTCTGTCTGGACCAAAGGCATCCATAGTCATGTCTATTTTCTGCGCTGTTGTAATCAAAGCAATTGATGATTCTGAAATGTTTGATTCAACGTGTAAGGATGCTTGATCTAAAACAACAATTACGGCTTTTTGTGGAGCAACGTTTTCTCCAAGCTTTAAATCAACAGAAGTAACAGTGCCATCTATTGGTGATGTAATGATATTGTTTGCGTATTGATTTTGAGCTGCTTGTAGCTGTGCTTGTGCAGTTTTAACAGCAGCATCTGCAGCTGCTAAATCTTCGGGTCTTGCTTGAGCTTGTTTTAAGTTTAGATTGGCTTGAGCTTGGGTTAGAGCAACACGTGCTGAATCAACAGTATTTTGAGCTGTAACTAAAGCTTGGTTTTGTGTTTGCAAAGCACTTTGATATGCATTAGACGCAGTAATGTATGTTGAAGACTGGGTATTTGGAACATCAATAGTCCAAGAGTCTCCGCTATTTAAAGTACCACTTGTACCTATGGTTATATACAAACCTCTGCTGCCAATTGCTGCTGGAACACCTCGCTGAAACTCTGCGTAATATCCCTCAAGTCCTGAAACATTATAAGTTAACCCTGAACCACTCGTGCCTATGACTATTCTGTATCTACCCTGTTCTTTTCCAGTATATGTTCCGGTAACTGTCGCGCTAACAGTTATTGTTCCGCTTTCAGCAACTGCTGTTAAACCAGAGTTAAGCATTGCACTTTGTGCTGATGCAACTAATATTTTTTGTTGGGCTTCAGTTGCAGTGTAAGTGTTCTGCGCATTTTTGTAAGTCACTTCTGCAGCATCAACGGAAGCCTGTGCCACAGCAATTTCTGGTTGAGATGCTCCACTTTTAACTTTTTGATAGTTCGCTTGTGCAGAAAGCAAGGAAGCATTTGCTTGATTAACTGAAGCACTAGCATCACGCTGATCAAGCATTGCCAAAATCTGACCTTTTCTAACTTTGTCTCCAACCTTAACGTTAATCTTGTTTAAAATGCCACCATTTTTAAAACTCAAGTTCAGGTTTGATTGGGAGGTGACAGTTCCTGTTGCTAATACGGTTTGTTTAACGTCTTGTTTAGCAACAGTATATGCCACGGTGTATTTAACACCACCACCAGAATTAAGGCGCCAAATGATTAACGCAAGTAAAATTATTCCACCAATGAACCAATATTTCTTTCTCTTTATATATGCAATCATTTCTTTCCTTTAATTATTTCTTACTTTTGTATGACCTAGTTGTTGACGAATCTTTTCAGGAATCTTCATTAACAGATCAATCTCAGGATCACTTAGTGTTGCCAAAAGATTCTGCATTTGTCTGAGCAACTGAATTTTGAATTCATCAAATTTCTTTTTGCCAACCTTTGAAATGCTAATCTGTACTGATCTACGATCTGTAGGATGCACCACTCTTTCTAAAAATCCATTACGTACTAAGCCCTCAATCATCTGAGTAGCAGCACTACTTGAAATATTCATAATCTCAGCAATGTCTTTAATGCTCTTAGAGCCCCCTTCTGACAAAAAATACATCACAACCATCTGTGGGCGGCTGAGTTTATGTTTTGTTAAAAAAGCATCTTTCCTTGAAAAAATGAGTCTTTGCAACTTAGCTATTTCTTCAAAAAAGTTCTTTACTTGTTCTTCACGGTTATATTTCACAAACTTTAAAATATATGTTAGTACCTAATATATTAACCGGCTTACGCAATATTGTCAATCTCTGCAGGACTTGAAAAGTCTTCTGTTTTTCTTTGGGTTTGAAGTTGGTACAAGCTTGCGTATCTACCTGCTTCTGCAAGTAATTTTTTATGTGTACCGCGCTCTTTGATTTCTCCTGCTTCCAGCAAGATTATTTCGTCAGCATTAACAACTGTTGAAAAACGATGCGCTACGGTTATGCTTGTCACATCTTTGGAAACTTCAGAAATTGCTTCTTTGATCATCTCTTCAGAGTGTGAATCTAGGGATGACGTTGCTTCATCAAATATCAAGATATCTGGTTTTTTAATTATGCTTCTTGCTATGGCAACTCTTTGTCTTTCACCACCTGAAAGTTTAACGCCTCGCTCGCCGACTAAAGTATCTAGACCAGATAACAGTTTTTTCAAAAAGGAGAAAAGGTATGCTCGATTGGCTGCTTCTGAAACTTCTTTTTGAGATGCACTGAATGTACCATAACGGATATTCTCTGCAAGAGTTGTGTTAAAGAGAATATTGTCTTGCGAAACTAAACCAATTCGTTTGTGTAATGCTTGTAAATCGTAATCAGCAATGTTTTTGCCGTCTATTAAAATCTCACCAGAACTTGGTTCATAGAAACGGAGCAACAATTTAACAACTGTTGATTTACCAGAACCAGAAAGTCCGACTATGGCTAATTTTCTCCCTGGTTCTATTTTGAAAGAAATATCCTTTAATATTTCTCGTTCTTGGCTATAGTTGAATGAAACGTTTTTAAACTCAATTTTACCTAAAAGCTTTTTTGGTTTTAAAGCATTAGGCTTTGAAAAAATTGTTGCCTTTTCAGAAAGCAGGGTTTGTAAACGATCAACAGCACTAACGCCCTCCTGGTATTTAGCATAGATGTCTCCGAGGTCATAGAGTGGTTGATATATGACAAAGGAATAAACCCCGAACAAAACAACATCTGAAAAATTAAGTATCCCTTTAAAAGCTAAGACTGAACCAAACCAGATTAAAGAAACACGGGCAAGGTTTACAATGGTCCCTTGAACAAAGAAGAGCTGCTGATATGCAACGGTTTTCTTTTTAACGTTTGCGTGTGTAATACGATTATCAGCCCTAACCTGGTTAACTTCATGTTCTTCTGAAGCAAATGATTTAACTACTTCAATATGATTTAAGGCTTCAAAAGAAGTACCAAAAAGCTTTTCGTTTGTTTTGTTTATTTCATTCTGTATTCTTTTAACTCTCTTGGTAAAGAAAGTTGTTGCAATGATGAATACTGGAACTAGGATTATTGCAATGATACCTACGCGCCACTCTCTGATGAAGATATATATTAAAACGATGGATATTGAAAAAATGTTCTGAAAAATCTTGTCAAAAACAACTGCAAAGAGCGTAGTAATATCTTCTCTGGCTTTAGAAATCTTTCTGAAAACCTCTCCAGTTTTCTGGTTAGCATGAAATTGAATGGGCAGGGATATGACGTGCTCGTAAGCATGATTGAAAACATTGATACCTATTCTGTCACTAACTGTATTAACAAAGTATTGTTGCAAATTTTTGAAGATCCTAGCAGCAAATGCAGCACCAATCCATGCCAAGACAGTTAAACCTAAAGCAACAAAGAAAGCATGTTCAGTCGGAAACTTTGTTAGATTGTGCGAGTCCCTTAAGAAACGATCCAGGATTCTAGTATAGAAAACAGGTTCTGCCAAAGAGAAGGTTTGTGAAAGCATCACAAAAACAAAGATTAGTGCAATGTTTTTGCGCTCTTCTTTTAAGTAGTTTGAAAGAAATTTGATATATTTGAACATACGAAAATACCTTGAAGTTTTCTAATATATATTGTAAAATACGGAAGTTAAATCAATTTTAGCCCGCAAAGCTTGCGGGTCGGTAGCTCAGTTGGTAGAGCAGCGGCCTTTTAAGCCGTTTGTCGTGGGTTCGATCCCCACCCGACCCACCAAAGAAAAATCCCGCAAATCGGGATTTTTAAATTGGTCTTTTCCCTTACTCTAGTCTGTGATCAGAAATATGCCTACCCATGAACACTAAGAAAGCAATGGGCAGAAGTAGCCAAACAAAGTTTGCAGTTTCTGAAATGAAAACAAACTTTACTAGTGGTGCAAAACTAGTCTTAACTTCAGGAGGTAGGAATGAAAGAATAACGCTGATTAAAAAACCAACTTGTAATACAGCAAAGAACAAGGAAAAGAGCCAAGATCCCCAACGACGATTTTCAACTGAAGTTCTAAAGACAAACTTTGAAAGCACGAGGAAGAAGAATCCAAACAAAACTAAGAAAGTGATCAAACGACCAAGGTAAAGTGCTAAACCAAACTGATCACCAACAGCTGTACTTAAGAAAGGAGCTTGAATTACCAGAAGCTCAGACATATACACTGCAACTAAGATACTGATGATTCTGCCACGACCTGCCGAAAAGCTGTATATTACCGCAACAATAGCCCAGAAGAAGAAGATGAAAGCATCCCAGCTTGGGTTATGGAAGTTAACACTGTTTAGAAGCGAGTTGTAATCTTGTGGCATTTTTGTTTCTTTTGAAAACCCTTGTTTCTCTAATTATATCACACTACTTGGATTTACTTGCCTAGAATTGATTTTCTGGTATATTATTCCTGACCCCATCAGGAGAAAATCGCTTGCTAACCAAGTTTGCGACCGGATTTGTTCTGGTCAGGAACGGCCGAATCCTGGAACACTCGGTCAGAGATGGCTGTCGGAGACAGACTAAGAACCAGGTCATTCAAGCTCTGCTTCAGGCGATTACCCAGACTGACACGGCCGTGGAAGGCGCCTGGGAGCTCTATGAACAGCGGGGCGGACTCTCCTGGGATATTGAACAGCAAAATTCTGATCCGCAAGCCTTGGTTGCGGTCGCTGAGGCCAAGATCAGGAAGAGCCTGCACCGCTCGCGAACAAGGCCTCGTGTGTTCTTCCTGGGACATGCCCAGTTCCCTGAGCTACTCAGGATCATCGCCGGATAACAAGGAGGACAAGGAGTGCAACCAGACCCCGCAAGGTTTTTGCGGGGTCTGCTGTTTTCTATTCTTCTTCAAATTGCTTTAATAGTTCTTTTTGTTTCTTAGTTAGTTTTTCTGGAGTATGTACTAGAATTGTTACGTACATATCTCCCCTACCAGAACGGTTTAGGTATGGCACACCTGTATCTGATATTCTAAAAACTTTTCCTGATTGTGTACCTGCTGGTATTTTAATTTTTACAGTTCCATCAATGGTTGCTGTCTCTAAAGTCATACCCAATGCTGCTTGTGGAAAAGAAATACGTTCTTCTTTGTAAAGATCAAAACCTTTTCTTAAAAAGTCTTTGCTTTCTAAAACTTCAATTTGGATATACAAATCACCAACTGCTGAACCACGATACCCTTGCTCACCCTCACCTTTTACTCTAATCCTCTGCCCGTTATCAATTCCTGCTGGAATTGATACCTTGATTGTTTTTCTGCCACGTTTTAAGCCAATACCTTTACATTCGCTACAAGGTTTTTCAGGAACTTTGCCTGTTCCTTCACAACGATCGCAAGTTGATGATGTAGCGACTGTTCCAAAAATGGTTCTGCGTTGTGTTTTAATCTGTCCTTGACCATGACACTTTGGACAAGTGTTGATTTTACTGCCTGGTTCCGCACCACTACCACTACACTTTGGACAAGGATTTTTCTTTTCTATAGTAATGTCTTTTTCAACACCAAAAACCGCTTCTTTGAATGTGACTCTTAAAGGCATCTCTAAATCAATACCACGGTTTCTTGCTTGAGTGTCTTCTCCTCCAAACATGCTTGAAAGAATATCTTCAAAACCAAAGCCTCCGGAAGCACCATTGAAACTTCCTTCAAAACCAAAGCCTCCAAAAGGGTTGCCTGAAAAACCACCTTGTCTTTGGGCTTGTTCAAAGGTTTGACCATACTGATCATACTGCGAGCGTTTAGCAGAGTCTGAAAGAACTTGATATGCTTCATTGATCTCTTTAAACTTGTCAGAATGTCCACCTCTGTCAGGGTGGTGCTCTGAGGCAAGTTTCCTGTATGCCCGTTTAATCTCATCAGCATTTGCTGTTTTGCTGATACCTAAAATATCGTAATAGTTTTTTGGCATTGTTTAAATCTCTAACGTTTTAGCTGTAACCTGAGTTTGCTTAATTTTGACCAATCCAGATGCTTTGAAGATCTTAAAGAGTATGAGTGCGAAAAGTGCAAAGAGTGCTCTGCCAATTGGCCAAAGAACTAGAAGTGAAAGGAATATTACATAGATACCTGATTTTTCAATATGGTATTCTTGCAAGAAACTGTTGAATTGATTAGCTACGAAATCTTCTCCTAAAGCAGCCATGCTTTCTTTACCTGTAAGATTTAAGTTTAACTGTTCTGAAAGCTCATTTCTTGCCTGAGTTATCATTTGTGGTGTTGGTTGAGCTACTCCTTGTTGTTTAAATTCAGTTACTAGGAATTCATTAACTGTGCCATTGGTGTTGTACTGACCAAAGTATTTGCTAACATACGGCCAAAGTGTACCTACTGCTTTTTGAGAAACTGCAGTGTTTCCTACGTTTGCTACAACCCGATCCTGAAAATATATTGAGGTTATGGCAAGCAAAGCAATGATAACTAGAGCAATTTTAGAATATGCTGTTGAGTAATAATTGAGGTTAATGGAATGTTCTAAGGCACTGGCAAACTCTAGAAGCACTTGGGTAAAGAGGAAGAGCACTGCTGCGGCGATTAAAGTTCTGCCGCTTGTTCCTAAAAACACTGGAATCCAAAGCACTGAAAGTAAGGAAGTTACTTCAAAATCAAAACGATCTCTAGTTGCTGCAATTAAGAAGCTAAAAGCATAAGCTAGGGCTATACTGAAAACGAAACCAAACCAATTCAATGCATTGTGCTTAAAAACACTGCTGCTATCAAAGATTTGCGAGAAAAGATACCAAGCTAAACCTGAGAAAACAACGGTGCCAAGACTAAGAAAGAATTTTTTTAGTTTCATTTTTGTTTAGTTATTCTGCCTTAAAGCCAATTTTCGGCTCTGGCGTATCGCTTTGTTTAATTGTACCAAATTTATCCTCAAAGAGCTTAAGATTTTGCTGCATTGCTGCAAGAACTCTTTTGTAATGTGCGGGAGATACAATTACTTTTGATGTAACAATGCCAACACCATTTGCTGGGAAGATGTTCATGAAGTCTAAAACAAACTCGTCATTAGTATGGCTTACTTGCATGCTGTTTGCATAGACACCTTTTAATATCTCGTCTGTGATCTTAACTTGAATTTGTTGTCCTTGGTTTTGTTCTTGAGTCATTTGTTTGCTTTTAGTTATTTAACCACCTCTGCATCAACCGGACCTTCTTTGTTTTCTGCTGATGCTTCTGGGTTAGCACCCTGTGCTTGCTCTGGTCCTTGTTGATACATTGAAGCACCTATTTTTTGGATTGCAGCTGAAAGCTCATCTAAGGCTTTTTTAATTGCTTCAACATCGTCTTTGTCTTTAACTACTTTTAAAGCATCGAGTTTTTCTTGTGTCTCTTTTCGATCTGCTTCTGGAGCTTTTTCGCCGGCATCTTTCAAAGTTTTTTCTGAAACAGTTATTAAAGTATCAGCTTGGTTTCTAATTTCAACTGTCTCTCTTCTCTTCTTGTCTTCAGAAGCATGCTCTTCGGCTTCTTTTTTCATTCGTTCAATGTCTTCTTTGGAAAGGTTGGAAGAACCTTGAATAGTGATGTGCTGTTCTTTACCGGTTGCTTTGTCTTTTGCTCTAACGGTTAAAATTCCGTTGGCGTCTATATCAAAAGCAACTTCAACTTGTGGTACACCACGAGGTGCTGGTGGAATACCATCAAGAATAAATTTACCTAATGTTTTGTTATCTGCAGCAAATTCACGTTCCCCTTGTAAGACGTTTATTTCAACTGATGTTTGATTATCAGCTGCTGTGCTAAAGACCTGGGACTTTGAAGTTGGTACAGTTGTGTTTCTATCAATTAATGCTGTTCTAACACCACCCATGGTTTCAATACCAAGTGTTAATGGAGTAACATCAAGCAACAGAATGTCTTTAACTTCTCCACCTAAAACACCGGCTTGAATTGCAGCACCCTTGGCAACTGCCTCCATAGGGTCAATACCACGTTCTACTTGTTTACCGATAAAGTCTTCAACGAATTTCTGCACCACAGGCATACGTGTTGGACCACCAACTAATATCACTTTATCAATCTGATGTGGTGTTAGTTTTGCATCAGCAATTGCCTGCTCCATTGGATGACGCATTTTTTCAATTATTGGTTTAACCAACTCTTCTAATTTTGCTCTGGTAATTTTCATGGTCAAATGTTTTGGACCATTAGCATCTGCTGTAATGAAAGGCAGGTTTAAATCTGTTTCCATGGTTGTTGAAAGCTCGATCTTTGCTTTCTCAGCAGCTTCTCTAACACGGTTCATTGCCATCTTGTCAGCTGATATATCAATACCATTTTCTTGTTTGAAAGTGCTGATGATGTAGTTGATTAACACAGAGTCCATGTCTTTACCACCTAACTGAGTATCTCCAGATGTTGAAATGACTTCAAAAACGCCCTGACCAAAATCCATGGTAGTAACATCTAATGTACCACCACCAAGGTCAAAGACTAAAATCTTTTGTTCTTGTCCAACTTTGTCTAAACCATAAGCTAGAGCCGCTGCTGTTGGTTCGTTGATTATTCTAACAACTTCTAAACCAGCAATTTCTCCGGCGTTTTTTGTTGCTTGTCTTTGAGCATCATCAAAATATGCTGGAACTGTAATAACTGCTTTGGTGACTACTCCACCAGCATAGCTTTCAGCATCTTTTTTAATCTTCTGTAAAATGAAAGCTGAAATTTGTTCTGGAGTGTAGTCTTTACCATTAACAGAATACTTAAAGCTAGTTCCCATTTTTCTTTTTGCTTCAAAGATTGTTCCTTCTGCATTGGTAACTGCTTGCCTACGTGCAGGTTCACCAACTAAAAGCTGGCCTTCTTTTGTAAAAGCAACGTATGAAGGGAATGCTTTTCCGGCAATGCTGTTTCCTTCAGCTGACGGGATGATTACTGGTTTGCCACCTTCCATCACTGAGGCTGCAGAGTTTGATGTACCTAAGTCTATACCAATTATTTTTGACATGATCTTCCTTTCTTTAATGTTAATTACTGATTTTTGAATTATCTTTTTTTGAAATTGCTACTTGCGCTGGTCTTAAAAGCTTTCCTTGTAGCATGTAACCAGTTTGGTATTGTTCTACAACCAAACCGTCTTCATCTCCTGCCACTTCTTTGATTGCTTCGTGTATATTCGGGTCAAACTTTTTTCCGACTGCTTCAATCTTTTGTATGCCCATGGCAATTATTGCTACATCTATTTGCTTCACAATACCATCAAGTCCGTTTTTAAAGCTCTGGTATTTCTCATCTGATATTTCAGGTGCGTGAATCATGGCCATTTGCAGAGAGTCTAGAATTGGTAAGATTTGAACAAAACCTGCTTGTTTACCAAATTGTACGAGCTCTGCTCCTTCAGCCTCTTTTCTTTTACGGTAGTTTTCTAAATCAGCTTGGGTTCTCTTCCATCCAGAAAGATTATCCTCGGCTTGCTTTAGTGCATCGGATAGCTCAGTCTGCAGCTGCTCAATGGTTATCTCACCGCTACCTACTGCTGATATTTGTTGTTCATCCATAGTTATTCTCCTGTACTTAAAAATTTTGCGAAATATTCTACTAAACTAATATTTTTGTCATAGCGCATGGATTTTGGTCCGACTATCCCTATCAATCCGCGCTCTCCTGTTGGTAGTTCAACCTTAGAAACAATCAAAGAGTAATTTTTAATTGGTGCTAAATGGTGCTCTTTACCAATTAATGCTGCTGGTCTTTCTTTAAAGAAATCGCTTAACATCTGATCTGCATATTCATCAATATCTTCAAAGAACTGGACTACTTCAACAACATCTCTTTGGTCAAACTTTGGATGTTGCAAGATATTTGAAAGACCACTGGCTGAAGTTTCTTCTGGTAAAAGCGCAAAAGCTGCTTGATCTGTTTTTTCTGCAAGCAATCTGGCAATGTTCTTGCCTATCTCCTGATGCTGTTGCTGGAGCTTGCCAAGCTGCTCCCTTAAAGCATGTTGTTCTTTCAAGGAAAGCTCAAAACGCTTCATTAACTCATTTACAAAGTAACGATAGCCAAGGTCTGTTGGCACCCTGCCTGCTGAAGTATGTGGCTGCCCCAGAAATCCATTTCTTTCTAAAGCCATCATCTCATTACGGATGGTTGCTGAAGAAATATCCAGCTTGTATTTTGAGCTTATTTCTTCAGAACTAACAGGTTCTGAGGTATTTGAATACTCCCTAACTATGGCCGCTAGGATCTTGGCTTGTCTAGGAGTAATGTTTAAAGGCTTTTTTTCAGTCATTTAGCACTCTTTTAAGTCGTTTGCTAAAAACATTTTAATATTTAGCACTCAAGCCTGTCAAGTGCTAAATACACCTTTTTTTAATATCTTTTTAACGATTAGTTAATCAACTTAGAGTATTAACTAGTAGAGAAACAAATATGGGGGTGGCTTGGTAGCGAGATCACCGTTTCACCAGCGGCATCTAGCGGGTTCGATTCCCGCCATCTCCACCACAGGTTGACTCTTTAAAGCATTTGAGCTAAATTAAATTTACTGGTGAAACGGTGGCTCAAAGTCAACCGATCAAAAACCCCGCGTAAGCGGGGTTTTGTTTTAAAGCATCTTTTTTAAGTATTGTCCGGTGTAACTTCGTTTTATCTTTGAAACATCCTCAGGAGTGCCAGCTGCGATTAGTTCACCACCCTTGTCCCCGCCTTCAGGCCCTAAGTCTACCACCCAGTCTGCGCTTTTTATAACATCTAAGTTGTGTTCAATAACTACGACTGTGTTTCCTTTTTCAACAAGTTTGTTTAGAACTGAAAGCAATCGTTTAACATCAGCAAAGTGCAAGCCTGTGGTAGGTTCATCCAAGATGTAAAGGGTCCTACCGGTTGATGCTCTGGAAAGCTCTGAGGAAAGTTTGATACGCTGAGCTTCACCACCTGAAAGAGTTGTTGCTTGTTGACCCAAATGCATGTAACCTAAACCAACTTCTGAGAGAGTTTCTAGTTTTCTGTAAATCAAAGGGATGTGTTTGAAGAAAATCTTTGCTTCATCAACTGTCATTTCTAAAACATCAGAAATGTTTTTTCCTTTGTAATGGATTTCTAAGGCTTCCCTGTTATATCGTTTGCCTTTACATTCTTCACAAGCAACGTAAACATCAGGCAAAAAATGCATCTCAATCTTTATGACACCATCGCCACCACAAACTTCGCATCTACCACCCTTTACATTGAAAGAAAATCTGCCTGCTTTGTAACCGCGCATTTTTGCTTCAGGTGTGGCTGCAAAAAGATCTCTAATGTATGTGAAAACTCCGGTATATGTTGCTGGGTTAGATCTTGGAGTTCTACCAATCGGAGATTGATCAATGTTGATGATCTTGTCGATATGTTCGACACCCTGGAGTTTCTTGTGTTTACCAACCGCTTCTTTAGAATTGTAGAAATAGTTTGATAGAGCTTTAGCAAGAATTTCATTAAGCAAGGTTGATTTTCCAGAACCTGAAACGCCGGTTAAAACAACAAACTTACCAAGTGGGATTTCAACGTTAATATTCTTTAAATTGTGTTCTTCTGCTCCAATGATGCTTAATTTTTTGCCATTTCCCGGATGCCTTCTTTTTGGCACCTCAATATTTTCAATCCCTGAAAGATATTGCCCAGTTATGGAATTCTTATTCTTTTTAATTTGAGTTGGGGTTCCTTCGGCAATGACTTCACCACCGTGTTTGCCAGCCCCTGGACCAATATCAACAACCCAATCTGATGATTCAATGGTGTCTTGATCGTGTTCTACGACAATGACAGTATTTCCTAAGTCTCTCAAACCTTTAAGGGTTTTGAGTAAGCGGTCATTGTCTCTTTGATGTAGACCAATTGATGGTTCATCAAGAATGTACAAAACACCTGTTAGCCCAGAACCAATCTGAGTTGCCAAACGAATACGTTGAGCTTCACCGCCTGAAAGAGTATCTGCGCTTCGATCAAGAGTTAAATAGTTTAGACCAACATCTTTTAGAAAGGAAAGTCTGGCGCTAATTTCCTTTAGTATCTGATATGATATTTTCTTGTCTTTCTCAGAAAGCCTTTTGTTTAAGTCTCTGAAGAAAATATCAGCATCATCAATGCTTAGCTTGGAAACATCAACAATCCCCTTTTCACCAACTGTCACAGCTAAAGCTTCTGGTTTTAATCGTCTGCCAAGACAAACAGGACATTCTGTAATACGCATATAGTTTTCGATTTCTTTGCGCATGTAATCTGAATCTGTTTCTCTGTAACGACGTTCAAGGTTTGGGATGACTCCTTCAAAGGTTGTGTTGTAATCATATTCAAAATCATCCTCACCATGTTCTACTGAAATCTTTTTCTCCCCTGTTCCATGTAGGATTATATCCACAGCAGATTTAGGAAGTTTAGAAATTGGCAGATCCATTGAAAAACCATACTCATCAGCAACAGCCTGTAAAATTCTGGTATACCAAGAAATACGAGAAGTGGTCTTACTCCAAGGCCTGATCGCGCCTTCTGCAAGTGTCAGTTTTGGATTTGGAATGACTAGCTCTGGAACTATTTCTAATTTTGTTCCCAAACCTGTACATTCAGGACATGCTCCATGCGGAGAATTAAAAGAAAAGTTTCTTGGTGCAAGTTCTGGCATGCTCATGTGTCCTTGAGGACATGCAAATTTCTGGGAAAGTAAGATTTCCTTGTTTGTATCAACAGTTTGAACAATTGCAGTTTCATCACCAAGCTCTAAAGCTGTTTCTAAGGAATCAGCAAGTCTACCTCTTTCATTTTTATCAACTGTAATGCGGTCAATGACAACTTCAATGGAGTGTTTCTTTTTTTTGTCTAAATTTAATCTTAAAGCTTCGTCTAAATCCATAACAATGTGATCTACTCTGACTCTGGCATAGCCTGCTTTTTTAGCTTCTTCCAAAACATGTTTGTGCTCACCCTTTTGGTCTTTAATGAATGGTGCCATTAGGATAATCTTGGTGCCATGTGGCAGGTTGGAAATCTGATCAATCATTTGACTAACTGTTTGTCCGGAAATCTTTTTTCCACAAACAGGACAATGCGGTATACCGACTCGGGCATAGAGTAAACGTAAGTAATCATATATCTCAGTAACAGTACCAACTGTTGAACGAGGATTATGTGAAGCGCTTTTTTGATCAATGGAAATTGCCGGAGAAAGACCTTCAATGCTTTCAACGTCTGGTTTATCCATCAAGCCCAAAAACTGTCTAGCGTATGCTGAAAGAGACTCAACGTATCTACGTTGTCCTTCAGCATAGATCGTATCAAACGCTAAAGAAGACTTTCCCGAGCCGGAAAGTCCTGTCATTACGATAAGCTTATTACTTGGAAGATCCAAGTTTATGTTCTTTAGGTTATGCTGTTTTGCGCCTCTGATCTTGATCATACCTTTTATTACAGACAAAGTAAGAAAAAGTATACACCCAATGTCAACACCAGGTCAAGGAGCCAAGTGAAACGAACCAACCGCGCCTGGAGTTATCCGGGGCGCGGTTGTGGTTGTTCAGAGAGTTACTGCTTGATGTGTAGCAGTGACGTTTGTTTCCTCCTCTAGAACTTCTCTTCAATCTCATGCATCCGTGCCTGAATTCCAACCAGCTTCGGTCGGAGCATGTGCACGGTTGCATCTGGCTGCCTGGCGTGGTCAACAAAGTCTTTGACCGAGTGTTCGCACGTCCTGGTTAACAACATCAGGCGTGGACCATCGGCGTGACTACGCGCGTCTCGCCGAAACCTGAAGAAGTTCTTCAGCAAAACGTGCGCCCGGTGCTTGAGGTAGTTGAGCTGATCTGCTTCGAGTTGACGTAGCAACCCGTAGAGCTGCGCAACTGCCCACTGGTACCGGACGACTCTGTCCCGTTCGGCTAACGAGGGTTGAATCTTGCCAACCTCGAGGGTGACAAACTCCATCCGTTCAGCGTAGTACGGAAGGAGCCTGAAACCGTCAAGTTGCCCGGCGCTGTTGATCTCCCGCTCCAAGTTTTCGAGAAGCTCTCTGTACCTCTCGGTTACCCAGAATAGGGTCTCAACCCCATTGCTATGCGTCATTGCTGCCTCCTCTAGGAGAGACCTCTGGGAATACTATTTAAGACACAGCTAAAAAATATACTATATAATAGCGATATGGACAAGATCAAGGTAAAACTAAAGAATACACCCAAAAAAACCGGGGTCTATCTCTTTAAGAATAAACAAGGCGTTGTCATATATATTGGTAAGGCTCTAAACCTAAAATCCAGGGTCAGCCAGTACTTTGATGGGCATGACACTAGACCGCAAATCCCCTTTTTAGTTAATGATGCGGTTGATTTTGAATATATCATTACAGACAATGAGTTAGAGTCTTTGATGCTTGAAAATACGTTGATTAAAAAACATCAACCAAAATACAACATCATGCTTCGGGATGACAAGAATTATGCATATATTAAGATTGACTATGAAACTGAAATACCACAGATATACTCTGTAAGAAATCCTGATTCCAAAAACGCCAAGTATTTTGGCCCGTATTCTTCAGCGCAGAAGATTAGAGAGACTTTAAGCATTTTAAGAAAAGTTTTTCCATATTGTGCAAACAAAAAAATTTCTAATCGTCCTTGCTTCTACTACTATCTGCATCGTTGTCCGGGTGTTTGTATTGGAAAAATTAGTATTGCAGAATACCAAGGAACAATGCATAAAATCTCTTTGTTCTTAAGTGGACACATTTCTGAAATTAAAAAAGAGATTCAGGGACAAATGCTAAAGTCTTCTAAGAAAAAGCAGTTTGAACGAGCGGCGGACTTAAGGAATCAATGGCAATCCCTGCAGATTATTGAAGAACGCCAAAAAGTTATCTTCTCTCAAAAAGTTTCGTGGGATTTTGTTTCTTTGTTTCAAAGCGCAGACAAAGCAACGATTAATGTTTTTGTCATTCGTAATGGTAAGTTAAATGATCGAAAGAACTTCATTTTAGAAAACACGGAAAACAAAACGTTTGCTGAAATATTTTCAGCATTTCTTGAGAATTACTATGCTCAAGCAACAGATCTACCAAAAGAAATCTATGTCCAGGAAATGCCTGACGAACTTTCTGCTTTGCGTAAGGTCATGACATTAAACTCAGGTAGAAATATTAAGGTTCTTAGACCAAAACTTGGCAAGAAAGCAAAGATCATCAAACTTGGGGTTGAAAATGCTCGGGAATATTTTGAGTCTTGGGCAACAAGTCAAGCATCTGAGCTTTCTAGAACAACGCTTGCCTTGGATGAATTGAAAAAAACCTTGAAGCTTGCTGAAACACCTTTTAGAATTGAGTGTTTTGATATTTCTAATATTCAAGGAACAAACTCAGTTGCAAGTATGGTTGTTTTTGAAGCAGGCAAAGCAAAAAAATCCGAATACAGAAAGTTTAAGATTAAAAATGATGGCCAACCAAATGACTTTGGCATGATGCAAGAGGCATTAAGCAGAAGATTTAAAAACAGCGCTGAAGCAAAATGGCCTCTGCCAAACCTTTTAGTTGTTGATGGTGGTAAAGGACAGCTTGGAGTTGCTATTGATGTGCTTGCTCAATACAAATTAAAAATCCCAGTCATTGCTCTGGCTAAAAGAGAGGAAGAGATATTCGTTCCAGGAAAAGCTCAGCCAATTCTACTTGCTAAATCAAATTATGCCTTACAACTCTTGCAAAGATTAAGAGACGAGGCACATCGTTTTGCAATTACCTTTCACAAAAAACTGCGTTCAAAGACTGCTTACAAATCAATGCTTGATGAGATTGCTGGGATTGGTCCAAAGAAGAAAAAACTGCTTATTAAAAAATATGGCTCAGTTGCTGGTATACGTAAAGCCTCTAAGAAAGAGCTTGATTTAATACTAGGTTCAAAGACTGCCAAAGAACTGCTTGAAAATCTCTAAAAAAGGGAGCGTTGACCACAAATCCCTATATTTGGTATACTTTTCGCATGACTCATCTACAAAAAATACTTAGCTTGATTCAAATCGCGGTGGGAGTAGTCCTAACTGCAGTAATCCTTTCCCAGAACAAAGGTGTTGGCCTCTCAGGGGTTTTCGGTGGCGCAGATGCTGTTTACAGAACCAAGCGTGGCTTTGAAAAATGGCTCTTCTACTTTACCATTGTCTTAGCGATTGCCTTTGTAGGTTTGAGCTTAGCGATTGTTTTAGTAAAATAATACCTTGCAAAAGATCTTGTTAGAAAACTCAATATCAGAGATTAAAAGAACTGGACGCGGAATTAAAAATCTGCGTTCTTTTAAGTTTAAGCATCTCGGACCGATCTTCAAGCTCTTTGGCAGAAAAGAAAAGATTTGGGTAATTTCACTGCTTGCTTTAATAATCATTGATGTGTTCTTGTTAGCAGCAACCTTTTATACTGCAAACACGGTTAAAGTGCCTGCAAATGGTGGTAGTTACAGCGAAGGTATGGTTGGTGAACCAAGATTCATTAACCCCCTGCTTGCACAAACTCAAACTGACAAAGATTTAACCAGACTTGTTTTTTCAGGGTTGTACAAATATGACAACCAAGGAAACATTGTTCCAGACTTAGCAAGTGGAGATTTTAAACTTTCTGATGATCAAAAACAATACACCATTTCTCTAAAACCAGATTTAAAGTGGCATGACGGACATAGCATTTCTGCAGATGATGTAATTTTTACAATCCAAACAATTCAAAATCCTGATTACAAGAGTCCGATGCATGCGCTTTGGAATAACATCACAGCGGAAAAAATTGATAACTTAACTGTTAAGTTTTCAAACAAAAACGTTTCAGCTCCTTTTGTAACTAATTTAACTTTAGGTATTTTACCTAAACACATTTGGCAAAATGTACCAGCTCAAAACTTTTACATTGCTAAGTATAATCTCGAGCCAGTTGGCAATGGTCCATATTTTGTAAAAGAGATTAACAAGCTACCTAATGGCACAGTTAGGTCTGTACTTTTAGAATCATACTCAAACTATGCTAATGGTAAGGCATATATTGATGAAATTACTTTGAAGTTTTATCAAACAAACCAAGACATAATTTCAGGACTACACACTAAAGAAGTTGATGCAATTGGTTTCATTCCTTTTGACAAGAAAATCTTTGTTGATCCAAAGAATACCAAACTAAATATTTCACAAATCCCAGTTTTTCAATACCAAGCTTTGTTTTTTAACCTCAGCAAGAACAAAGCACTTGGTAGTCATGCAGTTCGAGAAGCCATGGCAAAAAGCATTGATCGAAACAGCTTCATCGATAATGTATATTCTGGAATGGCCATCCCTGCATACACCCCAATCCTTCCAGGGCAAATTGGCTATGATCAAAACAGTGCTTTGAAAAACTCTTTTGATTTAGATGCTGCAAACACGATCTTGGAAAAAGATGGTTGGAAAAAAGATACATCAGGGATGCGTTTTAAAGGTAAGGATGCGCTGCAGTTCACTATAACCACAAATGACTTTTCTTTAAATGTTAAAAGTGCAGAAAACTTAAAAGAACAGTGGGCGAAGATTGGTTTAAATATTAATATCAATGTTGTTGCCGGAGCTGAGTTTGAAAAAAACTATCTCAGAACAAGAAATTTTGAAGGCTTGCTCTTTGCAGAAAGCAGTGGTTATGACCCAGATCCGTTTATCTTTTGGCATTCTTCACAGAGTAATAACCCGGGAGTTAACTTATCCCAATACAAAAACTTAACGATAGACAAGATAATAGCGGATGCGAGAACAACTTTCAACGGTTCAACAAGATCAGGCTTTTACAAACAGTTTCAAGACATTTTCTCATACGACTTGCCTGCAATAATCCTGGATCAAAGTGTTTTTGTTTACGAGATGCGTCCTGATGTCTTAGGAATCAATATTAAGGTGCTTGCAAATCCAGAAGATCGCTTCTATGATGTAAATCACTGGTATTTAGATACTGGTAGAGACTGGAAATAGTTCCCTGCCCTGGTGGCGGAATTGGCATACGCGTACGTTTCAGGTACGTATGGGAGTAATCCCGTGTGGGTTCAAGTCCCACCCAGGGCACCAAAAAATATTCTTAAATTAAAAACACCGATAATGGTCGGTGTTTTACAATTTAGTAAACCAAAAAGTTCATTCAACCATAAACACTATTACTAGGGTTATTATGCTATACTCATACAGTAAGAATTAAATAAACATAACAAAAATCTATGAAAAAACTATTTACATCTAGCATCGTGCTGGCAACTCTGCTTGTCCTTACTAATAGTACTGTCTTTGCCCAAAGCACAACAGTAACACTTCCATCTCCAGGACTAACCCCTGCCAACCCTTTCTATTTCCTTGATCGTTTCGGAGAAAATTTTCGCCAATTCTTTACCTTTAACCCTGAAGCAAAGGCTAAGTTACAAATTGAATTTGCAGGAGAGCGCATTGCTGAGATTAAAATAATGGTTGAGAAAAAAGGCGTTAATGCCAAGGGACTGGCAATAGCTGAGTCACTTCTTAAAACTAATATAGCCTATGCTGCAGAAATAGTTAATCAGGAGAAAACATCTGGTAAGGATGTTTCCACGCTTGCTAAAACATTGAATGATGAGTTTGACTTACGAGACAAACTTTTAGAGCAAACTTTCAAAGACGCTAAAGAACAATTAAAAATCCAGCGTAAAGAAATCAAAACAAAACTTCTTGCAGAAGCTCGCCGTGTCGGAGATACAGCAGAGATAGCAGTGTTAGAAGCACAGCTAAAGGATATTGATGGAAAGATTGACACACTTGAACAAAAAAAAGATCAGCTTAAAGATTCTCTCCAGAATGAACAGAAAAACATAGAGAAAGAAATGAGTGAAGATGATCAGCAAAAAGAAGAGCTTGAACAAAAAGAAGAGCAAGAAGCTATAGAAGCAGAGGAACCAGAAGAGATTGATGAAGCGGAAGAAACCGATGAGCCAGAGGATGCAGACGAAAAAAATAGTTCTCAAGATTCAGGTTCTTCAAATCAATTGAAAGAAGGTAATAAGGTAGAAGACAACGAATAGAAATTGTTATCAAAACTCCAAAGCTCAGTAAAATATCCTCATATTTAAAACACCGACCATTGTCGGTGTTTTAGTTATCTCACACAATCTGGTGCACTTGAAAACCAAGAAGCAAGTCCTCCAGAACTGTGATATTTACAATATGCACCATCTGCTTCAAAATATATTGCTAAGCCAAAATTTCTGCCACCTGCATCAGTTACATATCTGTATGGATGATTTTGGGCTAGAAGCGCTGGGTCTACTGGTGTTTGACTCATATACCCTGGAACTAAAGGTACAGGTGTTGCATTGGTCATTGCTGTTGTTAAATCATACTCTGTTCCTGCTGTACCATATTGCGGGTATACCCCGTTATCATTTAAATACAGCTCAAAGCTCTTGATGACATTTTTTGCGTCTGTAACTCTTTTAGCGTCTCGTGCTTTTAACCTAGCACTACCCAAAGCTATCAATATTATGGATGCAAGAAAACCGATCATTGCCATGGTCACCATGAGCTCTATGAGCGTAAAACCCTTTTGTTTCTGTAGTATTTTCATTATTGCTTTCATTCTACACTTTTTATACCACATTGACAAAAACAGTTAAAACATGTAGAATGTTAATAACTTAGTTTTTCGTGTAATTCCTTCTTTAAGGAAACCAAAAAACATTTGAATATAGATAATTAAACCGAACGCTACTAAATGTTCGGTAATAGGAATTTTATGATAAGAAACAGGGCTGCTGGCAAAACGCCGCACAAGCCCACAGTTGTTGGTGTGCCGCACGGACACACAGTTCAGCCACAAACCAGCATCAACACAAGCAAGTTCACAGCATCACGCCAGAACTTGCGCATCATCCCAATGGGTGGTGTTGAAGAAGTCGGTGAAAACATGACTGTCTTCGAGTACGGTGATGACCTCGTAATTATAGACATGGGTTTTGCTTTCCCAGATGAAAGCATGCCTGGTATTGATTACATCATCCCTGATACTAAATGGCTTGAAGAAAACAAACGTCGCATCCGCGGAGTAGTTATCACCCATGGTCACTTAGACCACACTGGTGGTATTCCCTACATCCTGCCTAAGCTTGGTGATCCTCCAATCTACACCATGCCTTTGACCGCTGGCTTTGTTAAGAAAAGATTAGAAGAATTTAATATGGTGCATCGTGCAAAAATTAACACTTTGCACATTGATGATGTCTTAACTCTAGGAGCATTTCAATTTAGATTCTTCAGAGTCAACCACAGCTTCCCTGATGGAGTTGGTTTAGCAATTAAAACTCCGGTTGGAACTGTTGTCTATGCAACAGACTGGAAGTTTGACTACACTCCAGTTGATGGTAAGCCTGCTGAGTTTGATAAGATTGCGAGAATAGGTGGAGACGGAGTTTTGCTTTTAATGAGCGACTCAACGAACGCTGCTGTTCCAGGTTATGCCATATCTGAACGCGAGCTTTCTGATACGATTGATCGAGTTTTTCAAGGAGCGACTGGTCGTATTATCTTTGCAACCTTTGCAACTAACATTTCCCGTATTCAACAGGTCTTTAATTCAGCCGCTAAGTTTAACCGCAAGGTTGTAGTTATCGGTAGAAGCATGGTTCAAAACATTGAGATAGCTTTGTCTTTAGGGTATTTAAAGATCCAACCAAAGATTGTCATCAAAACTGAACAAATGAAAAAGTTTCCTGACAAAGATGTGGTCATCTTAGTTACTGGTTCTCAAGGTGAAGAAGCTGCGGCGCTTGCTAGAATTGCTCGCAGCGAACATAAAACCATTAAGATTAAAAAGGGTGATACAGCAGTTGTCTCCTCTACTCCAATTCCTGGAAATGAAGCATCTGTTGCTAGCGTTCTTTCTAACTTAACTCGTGAAGGTGCCAAAGTTTTGTACTACAAAAACTTAGACATTCACACTTCCGGACACGCTAAACAAGAAGACTTAAAGTTGATGATGTCTTTGATTAAACCAAAGTACTTCATGCCAATTCACGGTGAACACTACATGTTAGTAGCTCACGCAGAATTAGCAAAACAACTTGGTATTCCAGATGAAAACATTTTCATCATGGACAATGGACAAGCCATGGAAATTAACTCAGCACAGCAAGGCAAACTTGCTGAAGCAAAGATTCCAGGTGGCTATGTCTTCATTGATGGTTTAGGTGTTGGCGATGTTGGTGAGGTCGTTATCCGTGACCGACAAGTCATGGCCAAAGATGGAATGTTTGTGATCATCTTAACCGTTGATCGTAAAACCGGAAAATTAATTTCTCAACCAGAAATTCTTTCCCGTGGTTTCATCTACATGAAAGGTTCTGATGAACTAATCCGTGAAGTTAAACACGAAGTTCGCAAGCTCTTTGAAAACAAAGGACATGGCGAAGCAAACTATGCTCAGATTCGTCAAACAGTCAGAGACCAAATTGGTGAATACCTCTATCAAAAAACCGAGCGCAGACCAATGATTCTGCCAGTGGTTATGGAAGTATAATCTAATAGTTTAAAAGCGGGCTTTAAAGCCCGCTTTTTTAATTGTGTCCAACTGCGAAGTTTTTTCCATAAATCGTGTACGTTCCGTTTCCACCAACTCCATTACAAGTTGTTTGGATGAAAGCAATATCATCTGCAGTTGGATATTCCAAGGTTGCTGAAACTGCATAGACCTGCGCGTTATTACAAAGATATATCATATATCCAGGATTTTGAATTGGGTCCTCTGCTTTTGTATTTCCTAAGTACCCAAGAATATTTAATTGATGCGCAACTGAAGTGACATATGATGAACCATTTTCATATGAAAACCAACCTTGTCCGCCGCCAAAATATCCACCACCTGAAACCTGAAAAGAATTGTGATCATTGTAATACAACTCCATGGCAGTTGCGATTTGTTTTAAATCAGCACGTCTTTTAACATCCCGTGCTTTTGCACGAGCCCTACCTAAACCCATAGTCACAACTGAGGCCATCAGACCAATAATGGCGATAACTACTAAAAGCTCTATTAGGGTAAAACCCTTTTGATTTTTTCTTTTTGTTTGCTTGTATATATTGAATATTTTCATCAAAACTCTCTTTTGTATGAGTATATCATAACCCAAATATGCTATACTTTAAGCATGAAAAAACAGATTTTAGTCTCTGGATTAAGAGCAAGTAGTGAACCACATATTGGCAATTACTTAGGAGCGATAAAGCAGTTCATAGAAAAACAAGATGACTATGACTGCTATTTCTTCATTGCTGACTTACATACTTTAACAACACCGTTTCAGCCTGAAGAATTAAGAAAGAGCTCTTGGGCTGTTCTTGCTGACTATATAGCCCTTGGACTTGATCCTAAGAAAAGCACAATCTTTTTACAATCCCAAGTGCCACAACACACAGAACTAGCTTGGATTTTTAATTGTATTACTCCTGTTTCTGAATTACAAAGAATGACTCAGTTTAAAGACAAAGCTTCTGGAGAAAACATTAAGAATATTAATGCAGGGCTATTAAACTATCCTGTATTAATGGCAGCTGATGTTTTGCTCTACAAAGGTGAGGTTGTACCTGTTGGTGAAGATCAAGTGCAACACCTAGAACTTTCCCGAGTGATTGCAAGAAAGTTTAATAATGCATTTGGCAAAACATTTCCTGAACCAAAACCAATCCTAAACAAAACAGCAAAAATCATGAGTCTTTCTGAACCAACAAAGAAAATGAGTAAAACTAGTGGTTCAGGAATATTGCTAGCTGATTCTCCTGAAGAAATTAAAAAGAAACTTAAAAAAGCAGTCACAGCAACTGATGCTAAAGGAAAATCTGAGGGAGTTGATAACCTGATGCGGTTGTTAAAAGAATTCGGAACTGAAGGACAGTATGAATTTTTCCAAAGCCAGCTTAAAGATAACACTATTCAATTCTCACACTTAAAAGATGCTCTAGCAGAAGCAATCGCAAATCATTTTGCAGAGTTCAGGGAAAAAAGAGCGAAGTTGCTTGCTGATCCAGAATACCTTGCAGAAGTCTTAGCAGAAGGATCGAAGAAAGCACAAAGTATTGCTAACAAAACGATTGAGGAGATAAAAGGGAAAATTGGATTGTTATAAATTTAAAAGGCGCCCTGAGGCGCCTTTTTTTATTATCCCATTAAAACCTTTTTCATTTCCGCTACTTTCTGTTCAACAATCTCTTTACTTGCACCCTCAACCGCTAATCTTAAGAGCGGTTCTGTATTTGAAGGTCTTAAGTTAAACCAGAAATCTGGGTATTCTACGCTTAAACCATCCATGAGGTTTACTTTGCCATCTGGGAACATTGCTTTTATTTGTTCAATCTTGCTTAGTGCCTCTTCATTGCTTTGCAAATGCATATTTATTTCCCCGGAATGATAATATACATCGTACGGCTTTATTATCTCTGAAACTGGTTTGTTTTGTTCTGAAATATATATTAAGAATTTAACAACCTCTGGAATTGGTGCTTCAAAAGTTCCGTAATCAAACTTGTAAGCAAAGTGTCCGGATGATTCTCCACCATAGATGGCGTTGTTTTCAACCATCATTTTTTTGATCAGAGAATGTCCAACAGGAGTTAAAAGAGGTTTACCACCAAACTTTAAAATCATGTCTAAAGTTATTCTTCCAGGACGGATGTCATATGCAATGGTTGCTCCAGGATGATCTTTTAATTCAATCTGAGCCATTAATCCGCGCATGATCCCCTGTTTGATTGGTTCGCCTTTTTCATCAACAAAGAAGTATCTATCAGCATCACCATCAATACCAATTCCTAAGTCTGCTTTTTCAGCAATAACTCGTTCCTTTAATGCAGCAATGTTTTCTGCTAGCATTGGATCTGCAGGGTGTGCTGGAAAATTACCATCTAGTTCAAAATTCATCTTTACTAATTCACATGGAAGTTTTGCAAACAATGCTTGCATGTCAGTTATACCCATGGCATTTGCCGGATCAATGACTATTTTAAACTTCTTGATCTTTGAAAGATCAAGATTTTTTGTTTGTTCTGCAACACAAGCCTCAGCAATATTTTCTCTTTTACCAAGAGTCCCTTTTTCTAAAGCAAGTTCAGGTAACTGGTCGTTTGTAACCATTTCTCTTAACTCATAAATACCGTTTTCTTTGCTTACTGGAAAACCTTTTTCAAAGACTAGTTTTAAACCATTGTATTCTTTGGGGTTATGCGAAGCTGAAACCTGCATACCAGCATCATATCCGTAAAAACCTACTGCAAAGTAAAAAGCAGGTGAAGAAACTAAACCAATATCATCAACATCAACACCACTATCTAACAACCCTGCAATTACGCGCTCTTTTAAAGAGGGGCTTGAAAGACGCATGTCAGAACCAACTGCAATTTTAAGTTTCTTTTCTGTACCTATTCTTTTTTTAACCAAAGAAACAAATGCTCGTGCAATCGCATAAGCGCCGTCTTCATTTAATTGATCTGGGTAAATGCCTCTAATATCGTAAGCCTTAAAGATCCCCTGGTTTATATCCATATATCTCTAGATTATTTAATGTTGCTTATAAATTGTAAGGTTGAATATATTTTAAGTCAAAAACGACTCGGCCAGACACGAAGAATCCATGTCTGGCCGGGGGGGCGAAGGAGAACTCAGTGCAACACTCCGTCACAGAGGCGACGATGGTGCTTGCCGAGCTCGGCCATGATGTCGATCTCGCAGCGGTAATGAACACCGCTTACATCCCGCCACTCAGCAAGGGTCGAGCCGTTGCCAAGGGCGTAGATTGCGGTGTGCACTCCGAGAGGCGCTGCTGCGCGCAGAGCTTCGCGGAACGCTGAATTCACAGACATCTCGCGGTCCGCGAAATCAGGGACGGCGCTGGTTGCAAGCAGTGCCTCTGCGAGGCAACGCTTAAACTCAGCGCTGACTTCTGACCGCGACGATCCGAGACAACGATCGACGATCCTGCTCGCGAGCTTGAAGCTCTTCTCCTTCCTTGTTCCTCCTTGTGCTGCGTCGTTGGTGACCTTCGGCTTGTTCTTGCCGTGGTGGGGAGTGGTCGTGCCTTGCAGCTGACGCATGGTAATAAAGCCCTCAATATGTGTATCCCCGATCTGTTTGGGAACCCTACGGGAAGATCGGAAGAGCCCGTAGACGTATATGCAAATGTTACTCTTTGAAAAAATATCAGTCAAATATATCGTAAGAGGCCGCTTCACTGCAAAAATGTGAAGCGGCCTCGCTGCTTTCCTAAGGTTGCTAGGTTCAGTGCGCCTTGCTCGTTCGCTTGGCGCGGCGTCGTCCCTTCATGACCCGGATGCGCACCGTCTGGAATCCGCTCGCGCGCCCGTTGCCCTCGATCCTCTGTCGAGCAACGAACGTCAGCATTCCCTTGTTCGTAACACGGGAACTGCTAATTTCCAGACCCAGACGTGGATCCTGGAGTAACGACAGCGTGATGCTGTACAGACGTTCGAAGGAGAAGTTCTCCTCGTCGATCATCCCGCGATAGCAGGTCTCGACGACTGGGAGAATCAGCACTTCAACGTTCGACATCGTGCCGCCATCGCGCTGCAGAATGACGCCGTGGAACTGGGAAAGCGCGCTCTGCACCTCGTGTCTGTACGCATGCAGAGTTCTGTCGAAGACGTGCGTTCTGGCATGTTCTGCGCCCAGCTGAGCGAGCCGCGATGGGAAGCGGAAGCTCGGCAACACATGCGCCGGAAGCATCGCCAACACATCCGGCACTGCTCTACGAACTGGTTTCTCTGGCATTTCCCTGGGGGTTAAACGGTGGGAATCAGCAACGGACACTTATTAAACCTTAGTAATATCCTCCTGTATGGTTTGGGTGGGTAATTAAAGCCCGTTTGAAACTTAAAGATATATTATTCCTAAACTCAAACTTGGTCAATACAAATGGCGAGAGGGCTGCAGACGTGTTGTCCGCAGCCCTCTCTGGGTTGGTTGTGCTAGGAAGCGAGGCGGTTCTGGTGACGGAGCCGCCGGGAATCGAACGCACTCGAGACGATTGCGCTGAAACTCAGCGTCCCGCTGACATCGAGACAGCTCCTCCGACTACGACTGAAACGGTCGGGGTAAAACTGGATCGAGATACAGACCAGGTCACTGCTTGCGGGATCGGGTTCAGCATCCGAGATGACCATCTGGTACGGCCGAGAGATCCTCGGGCAGTTGGCCTTGAGATACTTGATCAGGCACTGCCTGCTCCTTAGCATGTACGGCGTGCTGAGGGAGCGGAGAATCTGTTCTACCGCCCGGGAAACAACAAGGGCGGAAAGATGGCGCAATCCTTCTTGCACGCAAATCCTCCGCTTGTTGTTGTCTTGGTCCACCCGGCGCTGTCTTCGCTGTTGGGGTCCAGGATACTTCCGCCAACCCCTGGGTTGGGGCTGACGAATGCCCTGAAACGTCCCGCTGACCCGTCGAACCGGTAGTCGCACTGCGTCACCTCGCGCGTCTGGGGTGAAAACTGTACTTCGTAGGCTCATTCTATGTCACTTAAACAAAAAAAGCAAAGCCCTAATCACATTGATTTTAGGTCGTTTTTTAAGTATAATATGCGCATGTCATTTAAAATCGGAATCGTTGGTTTACCAAATGTCGGCAAGTCAACACTGTTTAATGCAATTACAAAAAGTAAGGTAGAAGCAGCAAACTACCCTTTTGCTACGATTGATCCAAATGTTGGAGTTGTGGCTGTTCCTGATGAGCGTTTAGAAAAACTAGCTGCTTTAGAAAACTCTGAAAAAATTGTTCCGACAGTAATAGAGTTTGTAGATATTGCAGGGTTGGTTTCCGGAGCACATAAAGGAGAGGGTTTAGGAAACAAATTTTTAGCAAACATCAGAGAAGTTGATGCTATTTTAGAAGTTGTTCGTTTTTTTGAAGACAAGAACATTATTCATGTTTCAGGTGGAGTTGATCCAAAACGCGATGTTGATGTCATTAGCATTGAATTAGCCCTTGCTGATTTAGAAACAGTTGGTAAAAGATTAGAAGCAGCCTCTAAGGATGCAAAGCAAGGAAACAATCGAGAGGCTCTAGTTAAGAAAGCTGCTTTGGAAAAATATCAAAGGGTTTTAGCAGAAGGAACTCGTGCCAGTGAAGCAGTTTTAACAGAAGAAGAAACTAAAGCTGTAAAAGAATTACAACTTTTAACAACAAAACCATTTTTGTATGTTGCTAATGTTGCTGAAACAGAGGTTGCTAAGTTTAAAGACTCTTCCTTTATCCCAATTTCAGCTAAGATTGAAAGCGAGCTTGCAGAATTACCTGATGCTGAAAGAGATGAATATCTCAAAGAGCTCGGTATGACTGAATCTGGGTTGGACAAGATTATACGCGCAGCCTACAAGACTTTAGGATTAATTACTTTCATAACTGCAGGACCAAAGGAATCTAAAGCTTGGACCTGTCCTTTAGGTACTAAAGCCCCACAAGGCGCAGGCATTATTCATACTGATTTTGAAAAAGGCTTTATACGTGCAGAAGTAATTTCCTGGGACAAACTTTTAGAAGCTGGTGGTTATGGTGTTGCTCGCGACAAGGGTTGGCTTAGACTTGAAGGAAAAGAATATCTCCTGCAAGATGGTGATGTAGTGCACTTTAGATTTAACGTTTAAATTTATGGGTGATATTTTAAAGTTTCCTGGACAGTGGCATGGACCTGATCAAGAAAATCCAGATTCTGAGTTAGGACCAACTGAAGCAGATGAGAATGAGTTAGTTACTGAAATTTCTCCAGAGCATCTTGCTACCATGCTTGAGGCTTTAAAAATCTACATGCCTGATGATTTTGAAAAAGCAAGGCAAGCAAAAGCTTACGAAACTATGATTGATCATTTTCAGGATAATGAAATCATGTCTAAGATCAAGTTTAGTAGCATGGGTAACTGGGCAAAAAGCACGGTTTTCTATGACTGTCTGTATCAGGAAGCTAAAAGGCGCGGGTTAATTAAAGAATAAGTTTAATATATATTTAACGAAGATTTAATGCTTCTGGAGTATACATAGTAGGACTAAGTTAAGGCTTCTTTAGGGTCTTGCAAAAATAGCGGGTTTTTGGTATACTCCTCTTACAAATCAATATTAATATTCGTCCGAACAATTAGTTTCGGATGATGATGAGAAAGGAATTTGATCATCATGCCAAAGTATGAATTGATGTACATTGTTGCATCAACAGTTTCCGATGACCAAATCCCCACAGTAACTGATGGGGTTTTATCGTTTATATCGAACTACGAAGGCAAGGTAATTCGAGAAGATTTGATGGGCAAGAAGAAGCTCGCCTATCCAATTAAGAAAACCAAGAACGGTTTTTACGCAGGCGTTACTTTTGAAATGCCGGGTGCAAAAATCAATGAGTTTGATGCCAAGCTCAGAACAACTCCTGATCTTGTCCGCCACCTTATCATAAACATCGATGAGGATATTGCTCGTAAAGAAAAAGACGAGATTGCTCAAGAGAAGATGAACAAGAACAGAAGCGAGCGCGCAAAAACTGCACCAGTTGCAGAAGGTAGCGAAGTAACTCCTGAAAACTTGGATCAGAAGATTGAAGAAGCTTTAACCGAAGACCTAAAAAACGTTTAATCATTAAAAGGCCGCTAAAGCGGAAAAACTATGGATTTAAACAAAGCGTTAATAATCGGTAGACTGACTCGCGATCCAGAATTGCGAACCACGCCACAAGGCACAAATGTTTGTTCTTTTTCAATCGCAACTAATTATGTTTACAACAGTCCAACTGGTGGTAAACAAGAACAGGTTGAATACCACAATATTGTTGCCTGGAGAAAACTAGCAGAAATTGCTAGCCAATATTTGAAAAAAGGAAGCCGAGTCTATGTTGAAGGCAGGATTCAAACCAGATCCTGGGATGCCCAAGACGGTACCAAGAAAAACCGCACTGAGATTGTTTTAGAAAACATGATCATGCTAGATTCTAAAGGCTCTGCTCCAGCAAGTGCTGGCACTCCTTCCAAAAGTGATTTTGAAAGCTCTTTAGAACAAGTTCCAACTATTAATCAAGAACAACCGGGGGAAGAAGAAATCTCGGTTGAAGATATTCCATTTTAATTAACATATGCAACCACAACCAAAAAAAACCTGCTTCTTTTGCAGCAACAAGGTTAATGTAGTTGACTACAAGGATACTCAAACCTTACGTCGCTTCATGTCCCCACATGCAAAGATTTTGTCTCACAACAAAACTGGCACCTGCCCGAAGCATCAAAGAATGGTAACAGCCGCATTAAAACGCGCCCGCCACATGGCATTGTTGCCTTTCATCGCTAGCTAATTCATAACAAGGAAAGAACAATGTCATTAGATATCTCTGACGTAAAATTGGGTTTGGTCTTGTCTTTAAACGGCGAGCCTTACCAAGTAATCTGGTCTAACCGTATGCGCACCGCACAGCGTAAACCAGTCATGCAAACTAAACTAAAGCATATTATCTCCGGAAAAGTTTTAGAGTATTCCTTTAAGTTTGGTGAAAAGATTGATGAAGCAGACGTTGCTAGAGAAAGAGCTAATTTTCTCTATGCTGATGATTCTGGAACGCATTTCATGAATCAAGAAACTTTTGAAACTATAGACTTACCAAAGGATGTTACTGCAGAACAAGAAAACTTCTTGAAAGAGGGCATGGAAGTAACAGTCCTTCGCTACAACGGCAATCCTGTTTCAATTGATCTACCAGTCAAAGTAGAGCTTAAGGTAGTTGAAGCTCCTCCAGGAATCACAGGAAACTCAGCAGGCAGCGTTACAAAACCTGTAACCTTAGAAACTGGCTTAGTAGTTCAAGCTCCGATGTTTATTAAAGAAGGAGATGTGTTGAGGATAGATACAAGGTCAGCAGAATACGTAGAACGAGCAAACAACTAGACTTTCAAGATACCTTTATTTAAAATGTAAGTGTCGAAGCGGGATAGCTATTTCCTATATTAAAACCCCAGGTTGCTGGGGTTTTAATTATGTCTTAATATATTTCTAATGATTATTTAATAAATTTTGAGTATATATCATTAAGTGGGGGTGGGAATAGTTCCTAAGCTTTATTCGACATTAAGCGATGCCGGTGCAAATCCGGTCACCTCCACCATCAATTTTGACAAGTAATCATACTTTGTTAAAATACGAGTGTCGAATAAAGCACTGTTCCCGTATTAAAGACCCTGGAATTCCAGGGTCTTTATTTATTCCTTAAGTTCTTTTTCAGCAAGATATTTCTCTACATCTAGTGCTGCCATAGCGCCAACGCCTGCTGCAGAAACTGCTTGTCTGTATCTTGGGTCTGAGATGTCCCCTGCTACAAAGACTCCTTCAATGTTTGTTCTGGTGTTGTTCTTTACAAGAACGTATTTTTTTTCATCTAACTCTATTTGTCCACCTAAAATCTTTGTATTAGGGGTATGTCCGATCGCTAGGAATACCCCGTCGGTTTTAAAATCTGTTTCTGCACCAGTTTTGGTATCCTTTAATTTAACTCCTTCTACATGATCTGTTCCGAGGACATCTATAACCGAGGAATTGGTGATGAAGGAAATCTTTGGATTGCTTTGAGCTCTTGCTAGCATGATTTTTGATGCTCTAAACTCATCGCTTCTATGTATTACTGTTACTTTGTTGGCAAACTTTGTTAGATAGTTAGCCTCTTCCATAGCAGCATCGCCCCCTCCGACAACCGCGACTTCTTTGTTTTTGAAGAAGAAACCATCGCAGGTAGCACAAGCTGAAACGCCTTTGCCTCTGAGTCTTTGTTCGTTAGGAAGATTTAACCAGTTAGCATCAGCACCCATTGCAATGATAACGGTTTTTGTTAGGTATTCTGCTTTGTCAGTTTTAACTTTGAATGGTTGTTCTTTGAAATCAATGCTTTCAACTGTTTCGTAGATTACCTTGCTTCCAAACTTCTCAGCTTGTCTAATCATGGTTTGCATTAACTCAGGCCCCATGATTCCGTTTTCAAAACCTGGGTAGTTCTCTATCTCAGTTGTTTGCATAAGCTGTCCGCCTGGGTTTAACCCTGCTATAACTAGAGGTTTTAGCTCAGCACGAGAGGCATAGATTGCAGCTGTAAGCCCTGCTGGTCCAGAACCAATTATGACTGTATTTAAAATTTCATTCATGTTTCTCTTCCCTTTTTTATATGGCTTATGTAGTTTAGCAGAAGTTTGTTTGTGAGCCAAAGGGCTTTAAAAGCCCTTGAAAAAAGCAGGGCTATGTGGTAAAATCAAACAGTAAAATTGATTATGGCGCTATCGTCTAGTGGCTAGGACATCAGGTTTTCATCCTGGTAACCGGGGTTCGATTCCCCGTAGCGCTACCAGAGAAGATTTCTTACCTTTGTATTCCTGATTTATCCTGTAAACACGGGTCAATTCTGGAGTTCCAAACTTTCTTCCATCAAACATTATATTTCCGGCTACAACTTTCTTTTGGAAGCGTAAACGTGCGGAATAATTACGTTCCAGCTCCAGCCACGTTTGAGCGGTATTTCTAACAAAATCAAAACAATAGCTTAACGCCTCTTCCATATCCATTTCCTCAACTGCTTTATCTTGGATCAGAAGGCGTTTTGCATTTATGCGGTCATTAACCAATTGTTTCTGTTCAATGAACTCTGTATCGCTATATTTACCGTCACGATGAAGTTCAAATACTTTTTGTCGCTCCTGCTCCAATACCGCTATTTCTTTTCTGATCCGGGCATTCTCTAAATCAAACTTGTGGTAATTATCTTTCCATATTTTAATTACCGCCGCTTTAAATAGCTTTTCATATTTTGGAGAAGGAGTGACACTATCCAGCAATTCCACAAAAAGCTGCTCAAAAACAAAAACCCGCAAAGAGAAATTGAAAAAGCCGCGCTCTTAAGGCGCAGTATGGGCTAAGCAAAAGGGAACCGCACAACCTGCCGGTTCCCTGTTTTTTTGCGCTGCCTA
>DAIEPO010000039.1 GCA_027348385.1 bacterium | reverse complement strand
GTTGCCCTTGGCTGGACCGGGATCTTGGTTGTGAACTGTTCAGGAAATTCTGTCACTTCCCTCAATGGTGTCGATTTCAAGGGCACCATGTTCACTGTGGCAATTGAAGGCGAAACACCCACTCCATTCATAACCAACCCCACGCAGTTCCACAATCCCAACGAATACGGGATTGGGGTAACTACTTGGGGGAATGGGACATTCAAGGCGGTAAGAGACATATACCTGAAGAATTCTGAGCGGCCTGAGGAACCGCTCAAGTTCAGGTTTGTGATTTTATAATCTTCCACTCGCAAGACCGTTCATGCCATCCAGGTGTGAACGGTCTTTGCTTTGCTACCTGTGCGATTAATTATATTTGTCAATATTTTCGTATTTTTTGAGGTATTAAGTGTTGGTCATTCCTTGTAAAAATTATGAGAACAGCTTATTCTGTTATCAAGTTATATAATTTTTAATGTTGTTGCAGTGCATAGTGTTTTGGAGTTTTTATGTTTTAAAAGTCAATAAAATCATGAATAAATCAAGAAGTAATAAAGATTCGCTAAAAAAACCAAGAGGAAAATTTAAAAAGCCTGGGATTGATGATTTTCATAAAGCTGATCCAATGCCGAAAGATGTGTTTTTAAGAGTGAATAAGATTCTGAAAA
>DAIEPO010000038.1 GCA_027348385.1 bacterium | reverse complement strand
TGCCGTAAAGAACATCACAAGCATAAGCCGCCTGGCGGGGAATAGTTTTAAAATGCCGCAAGCGTTCGTCAAACTGGTCGTCGTTGACAAACTCCGGGTCGTACTGCAAGGCTTGTTCGTGGATAATCACGGCCGTGGTCAAACCCAGAGCGTGATAAATCGGGGCCATCCAGCCGGCGCCGACTTGCGACAAATAATCGTTGACCGTAATTAGCTGGACGCCGCGGCCGGTTAAAGCGTTTAAATACAAAGGTAAAGTCGCCACTAAAGTTTTACCTTCACCGGTTTTCATTTCCGCAATCTGACCGCGATGCAAGACAATGCCGCCGACGAGTTGGACATCATAATGGCGCTGGCCCAAGACGCGCTTAGCCGCTTCGCGCAGGGCGGCGAAAGCTTCGGGTAAAATTTCTTCCAAAATTTTATTTTCCTCGGCGATGGTTAAGGTGTTGACCAGCTTGCTTGCCTCGCCGGAGCCGTTAGGCGCAGTCGGGTCGGCTTCCAGTTTAACGCCTAAGCGCTCACGAAAAGCAGCGGTCAGGGACTTGAGCTCCTCATCGCTTTTGGCCTGCATCGCCGGCTCCAAATCGTTAATTTGCTTGATGGTCGGCTCCAGGGACTTAATGACTTTGGCGTTCGGATCGCCGAAAACCT
>DAIEPO010000037.1 GCA_027348385.1 bacterium | reverse complement strand
CGTCCACAGTTTTAGAACAGGATGTGAATTATTTCTTGAAATAACAGATGAAGCAGCATCTAAAATTTTCTGAGTAGAGCGATAGTTTTGCGACAGGGAAAAAGTTTTAGTATTTTTAAAATCCTCCTTAAACTTGGCCAGGTTTAAGAAATCAGCACCTCGGAAGCTGTAGATGCTTTGAGAAAAATCTCCTACTACACAGATGTTGTTCCACTTGCCTGCTAAAAGTTTTGTAAGAAGATATTGTGCATGATTAGTATCCTGATACTCATCAACCAAGATATACATAAATTTGTTTTGATATTTATTTAAAATCTCCACATTTTTTCTAAAAAGTTCAACTGTTTTTAAAATGAGATCGTCAAAATCAAGCGCTCCGTTTTCTTTTAAAATTTTTTGATAAATTACATAGACTCTGGCAACTACTTCCTGAAAATGTCCTCTTGCAAAAGATGAGTACTGCGCTTCATCTATTAATTCATTTTTTGCCTGGGAGATGGTTGCAAGAACAGAAGCAGGTTTATATTCTTTTGTAGAGAGTCCCAACAGGCTGAATGCTTCTTTAACAGCGTCTTTTTGGTCTTGCGTGTCGTAAATTAAAAAATTGTTGGGGATACCGATATGTTTTCCCTCAATTCTTAATATTTTTGCACAAAGTGCATGAA
>DAIEPO010000036.1 GCA_027348385.1 bacterium | reverse complement strand
ATCGTTGTCCGCCCGAACAGTTACTGACGTGCAGTTCTGGAAGTTCAAGACCACAGAGGTGGTCTGTCCAGTGTTGATGGTGACCTGTTCAGCAGGACTGATCGTCCCGCTGCAGACCTTGTTGACGGGGGTGGTCGGACCAACTTCCCCGCCGCAAGCCCAAAGAAACAGGCTCGCTGAGAGCAGCAAATAATTCTTCCGCATAAGCCCTCCTCAGGGTTGACGGGTTCTGTTGGCTGCAAAAAACAATGCAGACCAATCGTGTCTGCATTGTAGTATATTATTTAATTTTTGTCAAGTCCCCTATATTATACAGGCTTTTTCTACTATTTAACCTCGATATATGCTGGTGTTTGATACTCGAAAATAATGGATTCTGAGTTAGTACCTAAGCCAAGCGTAAAGCTAATAGAACCAGGAGTTTTTCTGTAAGCATAAATCGGGTTATTATTCGAATCTACTTTGTTAGTTCTAACTTGTGTTGGAATACCTGCTAAACCATAATTACTGCAACCTACTTCTTGATTATCCATGAATCCATTCAGAGGTGAAAGACCATTGCTTGTAAAACCCGGCGGATCCGAAGTCGTTAAGGTCGGATCTGCCCCATAATTTAATCTTCTACCTATGCTCAACCTACACGTTGGCGCAGCATAATTTGCAACTGCAACTCGTTCAATTGCTATGGTACCATTTGGTGCAGTACTCCAAGCATCAATGTAATAAGTCATTGATGTCACGGTGCTAGAC
>DAIEPO010000035.1 GCA_027348385.1 bacterium | reverse complement strand
CTAGCGGGGTAGGCTTGATTGTCAGTGACGGTGACAGGCACCGAGCCGACCATTCCCGCTGCAGTAGGGGATGGCTCAGTGGTCTGTTGTGCCTCGCTCGTGATCGCGGGTTTATTTGTTTGGTACATTCTAAAGACAAGCACACCGATGAGAATAACGGTGACAATGCCAAACAGCATAGAAAGCATGGATTCGTTTAACTTTATAGTCTTCAGGAAATCCTTCAGTTGCTTGTCCATAAAAATAATCTCCAGGGCAGGAAAAATATACTAATCTCACCATAGCAAACTTCTATGGGCTCGTCAATAATAAAACTGAAAATGAAAAATCTATTCGTTTTATGCGAGGCTGAGGGGGATCGAACCCCTGACCTTCCACGTGACAGGCGGACGCTCTAACCAGCTGAGCTACAGCCCCTCGCACCTACGTATTTTACTACAAAACTACCAAAAATAGTTTTCTGCCAGAGTAATCTTTTTATTTTGGCCGTTTACTGGCGGGGTTAGCCTTATATACAAAACCTTTTTCCCCACAAAAACATTTGTTGGAAACCAGCACAATCTCTCTAATTTAGGAATATAAACAATTAAAGCATCTACCTCAAAGTCAGAATAGGTATAGACGTGCTGGCGATGTCTAGTCTCATATGCAAGTTTTGCCATAACTGCACCATTGGAGTGAAAAGGCTTTCCGTTTGCATATTTCACCTGTATTCGCCATAACTTATTCCCATCATCCAATACTAGATCGT
>DAIEPO010000034.1:265-787 GCA_027348385.1 bacterium | reverse complement strand
ACTCCTTGCGCTCGTCCCGATCCCAATCGGGAGCTCGCGCTATACGTTGTTGCTCCTCTTTCCCAAAAATCCGTGCTCTCCCGACTAATCGGGGTGCGCTCCTAATTTTTTGGGAGCCCTTTAGTTTTTCTGGTAGCGGGAGGTGGAATTGCACCACCGACCTTGGGCTTATGAGTCCCACGCTCTAACTAACTGAGCTATCCCGCCCCATGTCGCAACTTACGAGTTTTAAAAAAAAGCCCTCGGACAGAGGGAAAAATCTGTCACGATTTTTATGGTTTTAACCCAGTCAGCTCTCCATGTCCATGAAAAGCTAGCTTGGTTGCGGGACCCGGACTCGAACCGGGAACCTCAAGGTTATGAGCCTTGCGAGCTGCCAATTGCTCTATCCCGCGATAAAGCTTATATAATTATATAGAAAATCAATAAAATAATCAAGTCAGCATTACAACATAAAACCGCCTCTTATTTTGGGGGCGGTTTTATGTGCCCTTGCGGGCGATCGCTAAAGGAGACTTAGGC
>DAIEPO010000034.1:0-255 GCA_027348385.1 bacterium | reverse complement strand
CGCCCCTGGTTTTGGGGGCGGATTTACACAATCCTTACGGATTGGTGGGAAGACCTAAAGGCGCTTCTTCTTTTTCGAACCGCCCTTTTTCTTTTTCTTCGCCACTTTCTTCTTCTTAGCCATTGGGCTAGTCTCCCGAAGTGCGACTGGTTTTGGCCGCGCTTCTTAATTTTCTACTCTGGTATCTCGGAAATTCCGAGTGGAGTAGCAGCTTAAATTTTGTCGCGCGTGTTTTTATTCAAACTATGTTTTCTG
>DAIEPO010000033.1 GCA_027348385.1 bacterium | reverse complement strand
CCCAGATTCCTACGAAGTTATCTTTCTTCGCAGTACTTAAGAATAAAAACAAGAGTTCACCAGTTTTCGCCTACGAGGCTATCACTCGCTATGGCCTTACTTTCCAGAAAGTTCGGCTAACCAATGAATTTGTAACTCTTCTTTCAAGCTCAAAGCTTTTCAAGCTCGAAAATGTCTTTACCTTGCAACCCCCACCACTGCTCCGCAGTGGAATTTCCAATTTCCAATTTCTAATTTCTAATTAAATTCCAATGAATTAATTTTTAAAAATTAAGAATTAAAAATTCGTCATTCCAGTGCGAAGCACTGATCGGTTTAGGCTCTTCCCGTTTCGCTCGCCGCTACACAGGGAATAACTTTTGTTGTATTTTCCACCGGCTACTGAGATGTTTCACTTCACCGGGTGCGCTCCCTTCCGATAGTTAACCGGAAAGGCATAAGAGGTTTTCTCTTATAGGTTTCCCCATTCGGACATCCTCGGATCAAAGGTTGCTACGCACCTCCCCGGGGCTTATCGCAGCTACGCTGCGTCCTTCATCGCCATTCAGTGTCAAGGCATCCGCCATCCACCCTTATATTACCCCCGGCTTGCGCCAGGGGCTACTTCACTAATCGCAAAAGTGAAGCACTATTAATTTCTACCTCAAAAAACTTACTTGCTTGCTGTAAATCTTTTGAGTTATTCATTTTTCAAAATACATTCATTCGGGGCAACAAAAAATCCGCCATTTTGGCGGACACCACAGGAAGGACGCTGCCTACTTTTTGATTTTGTGGCTACCGCCTAAGCTATGTAATCTGAATTCCATTCGTGGTTA
>DAIEPO010000032.1 GCA_027348385.1 bacterium | reverse complement strand
CAGTTATGGCAACACTAAGAGTTTGACCGTTTTTCTCAAAAGCAAAAAATTTGTAAAAAAGATACGTGTCTTCAGGGATTAAATCAATAATTGCCTGATCAACTTTTCTGTCTAAGAAACTGATATATGGAATATTTAAAAAAGCGGCTTTGGCTTTAGCCAAGGCTTCTGGTGTTAAAATCTTTTGGCTGGTGACTAATTCTACTACTGTTTTGTTCTGGGAAGTTGCTTGTTCTTTTAACTTCTCGTAAAGATCTTTAGGAATCAATCCCTGTTCTACCAGATACAATTCAAAGTTGTCTGTTGTTTTAATATTCTCTGGCATGTTTTGCTCCAAAATTATTTCCCGACAAAAGGATTCTGTAAACCAACCTCAGCTCGATTAACCGTAGGGTATGCTGGTGTCACTAAGTATTTAAAACGTGGGTCTTGTAAAACAGCGGTGTTTAAGCTAGAACCAATGCTATGTAAGTCTAAAACCTTTTTAGAAGAAACAGCTCCAGTCATTGGCACAACTTGCAATCCACCAACAACATCAGTCTGAGAAACTTCTGGGCTTGGTGCATCTGAACCTTTATTGAAATATGAATACAGGACAAAAACCATTGCCAAAAGAACAATTCCTAAAACTATATATTCTTTTTTTTCTTTAGTTAGTGCCATTATTTTTGATAGTAGGTCCTTAAAGTTGTTTTAAAAGTAATAACTTTCTTTTCATTGTCACTTGCAAGATCAATTGATTGAATATCAAACAAACGCAAACTTCTCTGAATTCCCTGTAACATAGCGACATACCCTTCTAAGGAACCAGTAACCGTAAAGTTTACATCAATACCACCAAGCGTTGCTGAAGGAAGTTTGTTTTGTTGTAACACTGCGCCATTCTTCAACTTAGTAGCATCACCTACTCCAACAACAGAGGAAAGATCTGCTTGATCTGCTAAATCAACAGCTTGGGTTGCACCTAATGACAAAGCCGCTGCTTTTGCCTGTGTTTCTATCAATGCATAAACTGTTGAAATATCAGGCTTGTCAGGGATTGCTAAATCTACACGCTGTAATTCAGCAGAGTCTGTTTTCATTTTTTCAATCAAACTATCGATGGTCTTCTGTCGCTCTAAAGTATCGTTTAAGGAAGCCTGCGCATTATTCATTGCTTCCTTCGCTGTTTTGTATGCACCATATTTTGGAAACAACAAAAACACTGCAACAAGAATTGACAATATCAAAGTAATAGCAAGTGTTGCGAAGTTTGACTTATTTGTATTTGAACTACTTAGTGGCAACATTATTGTTGGGTTGGATTAGTTGGTAGCGTTGGCTCTGCCGGAACTATTTCAGCAGGAGTTGTTTCAGGAACCAAAGTTGCGGGAGTTGTTGCTTTGGCAGGAGTTTCTGTTGGTGTTGGAACTGTCTGCAAAATCGTATTATTAAAAGTAACATTTACAGTAAAAGAAATTCCGATCTTGTTTTCTTCTGAAAGACCAACATTAACTAATTTTACATCTTTAATGTATTGAAAATCATTTAACTGAAAGGCTTTAATCAATTTATCTAAATTCTGAAAATCAGGAACATTACCAGTAATGGTTGCGCTACCATCCGAGTTTGCTGTGAACTTTTTGTAAGTAGCGGTTTTTAAAGTAGCATCAGAAAATCTCTGGATTAAAGTACCCCAGCTCAAATGCTTGTCCAAAAGTAACTGCAGATTTTTAAGCTTGTTTTGGTAATTGCTAAGCTTTGGATAGTCTTCGGACTGCTGCACTTTTTGTTGTATTGAAGCTTGCTGTGCTTGTAATTCTGCGGTTGTCTTTTTAGCTGTATTTGCTCCATACCAAACAAAAATATAGCCTGCGATTACAAGAAGGAGCAGGATAATCCCGGAGGTATTTAAAATCTTCGGCAGTCTTTCTTCCGAAGATTCAATGCTTGTATTTTGCAGTAAGTTTATTTCAGCCATGTTCTTTTTTAATGCGCTCTAAGAGCTAAACCGATCGCCACAGAAAGATTTGCAGCATATTGCGAAATTACTGGTTTTAAATCTGCAGGAAAAGTTAGTCTTGAAAGTGGGTCTCCGTTTACAATCTTTGCATCCATGTCTGCGAAAAACTCATTTAAGCCCGGTAAGTTCGCTGTGCCACCAACTATCATTATTTTATCAAATTTCTTGCCTCTTGCCTGGTATATACCCTGTAACTGTTTTGCCTCTGACTTAATGTTTGCAAGAATAGGCTTGATACT
>DAIEPO010000031.1 GCA_027348385.1 bacterium | reverse complement strand
AGTTCTTTGCGGTTTGCTTTTGAGGAGTTGTTAATTGATGCTTTTTTCCCTGTTAAAAGGATGACGCTTAATTTTTTAGTGTAGTCTTTAAAGTATTTTAAGGCACTGTTGTAGTGTTGCTGCGCAAGTATTTCAGTTGGACAAAGTAAAACCACTTGTTGTTGTAATGCAAGCGCTTGTAAGGATGCTATGAAAGCAACCAGGGTTTTTCCTGAACCAACATCTCCTTCTAAAAGTCTGTTCATCGGGACTTCTTTTTGCATGTCTTTTAATATATCCCAAGCAGCTTTTTTTTGATCAACTGTTAGTTGCCAAGGAAGCTTTTTGATGAAGTCTTGGATTAACTCTTGGTCAAAGGGGATTAGTGTTGCTTTTTCAGCTTCAATTTCTGCTTTGTGTTTAATGACTGCAAGTTGTGCGTTGAAGACTTCTTCAAAGCCCATTCTGTATTTTGCTTTGTTAAAGAGTTCGTTGTTTTCAGGAAAGTGTATGTTCCTAATTGTTTCTTGAATGCTTAAAAGATTTAATTCTGAAAGCATGTCTTCTGGTAAGTATTCTTTGATTTCTGATACTTTTTGTAATGCTTGATACATGCAGGTGCGCATGTTTCTTAATGAAATTGCGCCTGCAAGTTTGTATATTGGGATTATTCTTCCAGTGTGAATTGAAACAGGATCCGCGTCTTCGATATGTAAAACTTTTTCCCAAACCGGGTTTTGAAGTTGGAGCATGGAAACCTTGCCTTTTTGGTAGAGTCTAACAGTCCCTGCTAAAAAGACCTCATCGCCATCATTTAAATATTTTGAGATATATGACTGGTTAAACCAAACCACAATCAAAGAGCCGCTCTGGTCTGAAACAATCGCCTCAGCGCGGTTTATACGCCCATAGAAGGCATTTACAGCCTTAATCTGGGTAACCTTTGCTTTGATGCTAATCTGTTGCCCTGGTTTAATTTCTTCAATCTTTAAAACATTGGAAAAGTCTTCGTAACGGTAGGGGAAATAAAAAAGGAGATCAGGGGTTGATTTAATTCCCAATCTGCCAAGTTCTTTTTCTAGCTTTTGTTCTGTTTTGTTAGCTGTGTTTTCAAATATCATATGGTGATCCCGGCTGGGCTCGAACCAGCGACCTTCAGCTCCGCAAGCTGACGCTCTAATCCAACTGAGCTACGGGACCTTGATATGAGGCTGTTTAAAATCTCAGCCTTCGTGCAAGTCTCTGGGCAACGGTTTCGCGGTTTGGAGTTGATTCTGGAAGGTGTTTTTTTAATACTTCAGAAACTTCTGAAGGGTCAATACCGCTTAGTGGAACTATGATGAAACGGTTTAAGTAAGCTGTAGTTTCAAAATGTAATTGCTGTGCTTGGTCATGGTAGATGATCCAGAATCTCTTGATGTTGTGGTAAGGGAAGTAAACATTTGCCACGCTAATCCCTTTGTCTGTAATCATGACCTCTATTTCTCTTGGTCGTTGTTTGGAGAAGAAATATATTGCCAGCATTGCAACTGCGATGGTTAATGCTGCCATCCAGTCACGCATGAATACCTCATATCCAATCATTAACAAAGCGACAATGCTAAGAGTTAAATACCAACCAGTTCCTTTTTCGTAGTGATCAAACTCTGTGGTTGTCCAGGCGTATATTTCGTTTTTGTTGTTTTGATTTTGTGCCATATTTTCGTTTTGGCGGTGGGGGAGGGATTCGAACCCTCGAGAGATTCATCACCTCTACTAGTTTTCAAGACTAGCTCGATAGACCACTCCGACACCCCACCAAGGTATCAAAAACAGTTTTCGGGAATGGTGATGACTTTTTGATTTTAACATCAAAAGTCTTTTTTAGCAATATTTGTTGGCATTTAAAAAGCGCACCCTTTTTAGGTGCGCTTTTGGTTATTCCCCAAACGATGCAGGTGGATCAATTATGAAGCCAGTGTGTGTGTCTTTTCTGTTAACAACTGGATCTGGGAAGGTTTTAACTTCTGGAGTTATGATTTTAGGCTTTTCTTCTTTTGCTTTGTCTGCTGCAGCTTTTTCTTCCTCAGCTGTTGATATGACCGTGATTGTATCAGCAATGTTTTCTTGTCCTTTTAAGTGTGCCAGGATTTTAACTGTGTCTCCAACTTTAATATCTGAAGCAGTTAACAAACCACCATCTTTGTTAAAGGTTTCAGTGCTGTTTAATATCTGGAAGGTGTTGTTACCAACTACTAAAGTGTTATCTTTTATGCTTTTCACCTTTTCACTAGTTTCAACTTTAGCTGCTGGGTTAATTACAGCAT
>DAIEPO010000030.1 GCA_027348385.1 bacterium | reverse complement strand
CAACATAATTTGGCACTAAAACATTCAAAGTAGTACCTCCCTGAGTGACAACTGCTGCAGCAGCCTGAGTTGGGTAGGCATTGTTATCGTTGTAGTACAATTCCAGTGCTGTAGCTAACTGACGAACATCAGCCAATCTCTTAGCGTCTCTAGACTTTGCTCGAGCAGAGTTTAAGGCTAGTAAGACCACAGAAGCCAAAAGACCAATGATCGCTATAACGACCAACAATTCTATTAATGTAAAACCTTTGTTTTTGTTTCTTAACAATGTTTTCACCCCCTTCCAGGAAGTAAATTTGCAGCTTTTAATTTTATGCTGCGTTACTAGCTAAATTATAGATTGGCAGAAGAATTCCTGCAACTAAGATACCCACACCCACTCCCAAGATCAACATTATAATCGGTTCCATCAATGAAGTTAAAGTGGCAATCTTGGCATCAACCTCTTTTTCATAATAACTGGCAAGCTTTTGCAGAATATTTGTTAAGGTAGCGGACTGTTCCCCAACCTGAACCATTTGTGTAACAATCACCGGTATTTCTTTATGCCCCTGCAAAGAGTCAGCAATGCTTTTACCAGTACCAAGTCTGTTTGCTGCTTCCATCAATATATCTCTGTAGATAACGTTGTTAACAAGGTCAGCAACAACCTCTAAAGCCTTAATAATCGGAATACCTCCTAAAACCAAGGTTGAAAGATTCCTAGAAAAACGAGCCAAATATATTTGTTCAAAAATCGGACCAATAATTGGTGTAACAATCTTTAAACGATCAAAAATATATCTACCAGTCTTTGTCCTGACATAATATCTAAGTAATAACCAAATAGCTACAAAACCGATTAACAAAGTCCACCAGTAATGCTGGAAAAATTTTGTAAAACTAATCAATACCACGGTTATGAAAGGGAGGCTGCCACCCTGCTCTTCTAAAATAACCGTAAGCTTAGGCAGGATGAATAAAAACATCAAAGCACCAACAACGACTAAAGCACCAAGAATAAATAAAGGATAGGTCATCGCTCCTTTAACCTTAGAACGTAAATCATAATCTTTTTCAATCTGATCAGAAAGATAGTTTAAAGATTGATCTAGAGTTCCAGACAACTCTCCAGTGTGCACAACGCTTACATAGACATTAGTGAAAACCTCAGGATGTCTTGCAAGCGACAATGAAAAGCTATTACCACCTTCAATGCTTGTAATGGTTTCACTAATAACCTTTTTTAAATATGCATTAGTAACTTGTTCCAAAAGAATACGTAATGCTTGTAATATTGAAACCTTAGCACCAATCAAAGTAGAAAGCTGTCGAGAAAACAAAACCATTTCTTTTGCAGGAACTGACTTTCCAAAAGGCCAGAGCTTGTCAATAATACTTTCTTCTACTATCTCCAAGTTCAAAATAACCAAGCCGTTATCCTGAATCAAAGATTCAGCATGACCTTGGTCTTCAGCTACAACCACGCCTTCTCTTAAACTACCTGATGCATCTTTTGCTTGATATCTAAACTGCATAGATTAAATACCCTTAGAGACTAATGATTGAAAGAAATCGCGATCTTTAACATATGGCATTGCATCATCTGGCGCAACCAAACCTCTGCTTACCAAGTTCGCCAGTGAGTGATCAAGAGCAATCATGCCTTCATCAGCATTGGTATGCACAACATTGTCCATTTCATAGGTTTTGCCCTCACGAATCATATTTCTAACAGCATTGTTCGCAAGTAACACCTCAACAGCAGGTACTCTACCGCCACCAATTTTGGGCAACAAACGCAACGAAACAATCCCTAATAAAACATTAGCTAATTGTGTCTTAATCTGAGTTTGCTGGTGTGGAGGGAATACATCAATAATACGATCTACGGATTGGGCGGCATCATTTGTATGTAATGTCGCAAAAATTAAGTGCCCAGTTTCTGCCAAAGTAATAGCAGCTGAAATTGATTCAAGGTCTCTCATTTCACCAACCAACAAAACATTACAATCTTCACGCAAGCTAGCTCTAAGCGCCTGAGCAAAAGAAGGCGTGTCAATATATAGTTCACGTTGGTTAATGACGCTCTGGTGTGCTGAAAACAAAAATTCAATAGGGTCTTCTATCGTCAGAATGTGCTCTGCTCTGGTTTGGTTAATATAATCAATCATTGAAGCAAGAGCTGTTGATTTACCGTGTCCAGTTGGCCCGACAAACAAAACCAAGCCTTGTTTGTGCTGAGTTAAGTTAAGCAGACTTTCAGGAAGATTTAATTCAGCAACTGTTTTAATCTTGTTTGGAATTAAACGAAAAGCAGCAGCAAGCTGTCCCTTTTGTTTGTAAGCATTAACACGGAAACGAACATTGTCTTTAAAAGAATATGCAAAATCAAAGTCTTGCTGTTTTTCTAACTGTTGCTTCTGCGCTGGATTAAGCATCAAATCCAATAATGCGGTAATTGCATCAACTGTTAAAACTTCATACTCTTCCATCTTTAACAAAGCTCCATCAACACGGATAATTGGTGGCTCACCGGTTATTAAGTGTAAGTCAGAAGCATTACGCTCCAAAACTATACCCAACAGTTTATTTAATTCTAACTCACTCGCTTTATACATATAT
>DAIEPO010000002.1 GCA_027348385.1 bacterium | reverse complement strand
CACAGAGAAAACTAAAGATACAAAAACAAAGCTGAGAATAAAACCAAGGGTTAAGAACAATGGTCTTGTCTTGCTCTCTCTGCCAATTGAGGCTCCAAGAACAATCGGAAGTACAGGTAAAATACAAGGCGCTCCAACAGTCAACACACCCGCCAGTAATGCAAATATTATTTGAATCATTCCCCGTTACCCTCTTTTTTCAACACCAAACAAGCAGAATTAATGCAATATCTCTTGCCTGTGCTTTGCATCGGGCCATCGTCAAAAACATGACCAAGGTGTGCCCCACACTTAGAACAAACAACTTCTGTTCTGCTCATTCCAGCTGAAGTGTCTTCATGCATTTCTACGCTTCCTGGAATTGCCTGATCAAAACTTGGCCAACCAGTACCTGAATCAAATTTTGTGTCTGAAGAAAATAATTGGTTGCCACAAGCAGCACACTGAAACATTCCTTTTTCCTTGGTATTTACATACACTCCACTAAAAGGAGCCTCGGTACCCCTTTCTCTCATAATATGATATTGCTCTGGAGTTAACTCTTTTTTCCAATCTTCTTCGCTTTTTAACACTTTGCTAGTATCCATGCTCTCTCCTTTCTTTAAATATATTAACGTAGTGGATTATTAATGTCAAGTCAACTTTACATCATGTTTTTATGATATAATGAGAGATATGAGAAGCATAGACGGAATTAGAAAAAATCCCCAATATATCGCAAAGCGCGTTGAAACAAAAAAACAACCAACGCAAAAAACTTTTTTCTCTGTAAAGAAAATTCACTTTTTTTCTTTTTTTGATAAAAGACAAATATCAACAATTGCAATTACTTTTGTAGTTACTTTCATATTCTCAATTGCAACTAGCCAAGGGCTTGCAGCAATCAATGCACCAAAGCAACAAGCCTTAATAACTCAAGAACTTCCAAGAAAAGCAAACGAACTAGCAATACTAGATAAACCTGACGTCCCTGTATTTGATCCAAACGTTCGTCTTGCACCTGATGAGGTTTACTTGCCTAAAGAAGGCATGATTTTACCTGATCCTCTAAAAAAACGAAAAGAGTTTTTAGAAAAATATCTCAGAGCCAAAGGTACCCCACTTGCAGATCATGTTGATGCAATCTCAGAACAAAGCCAGTGGAAACTTATTATTGCCATTTCTCGTGCTGAAAGTTCTTTTTGTAAACACCAAGTAACAAACAACTGCTGGGGCATTGGTGGAGCTTGGAACATGAAGAAATACAAAAACTACGATGAAGCAGTAGCAGATGTAAACCGCATCCTCGAAACCTACTATATCCAAGCAGGTCTTGATACTCCAAAGAAAATAGTTAGAAAATACGTTGGTCATCAAAGCGACAACTGGGAACTTGCTGTCGAGCAAGAACTCAAAAACTTAGAAGAAATTGAATGAAAATACTGGCAATAGAAAGCTCTTGTGATGAAACATCAGCAGCGGTTGTTTTAGCAGGGAAAAAATCAGGTGTTAAAAAACTAAGTAATATTGTTTCTTCGCAGATATTAATACACAAAAAAACCGAAGGAGTTGTGCCTGAGGTTGCAGCCCGAGCACACATCTCAAAAATATCAAGGGTTGTTCAAAAAGCCTTAAAAGACGCGAAAACCCCTCTTGAATCAATCGACTATTTTGCTGTAACAAATGGTCCTGGTTTAGTTAGCTCACTTTTAGTTGGAACTGAATACACCAAAGGTCTTGCTTTGGCCTTGAACAAAAAAGTCATTCCTACAAACCACATGCTCGGACACCTCTACTCTGCTTTTGTTAGTGATCCAAAGATTAAACTTCCTAGCGTGAACCTCATTGTTTCAGGAGGTCATACATATTTAATCCTCCTTACAAAGAAAAACAAATTTAAAATCCTTGGATCAACTGTAGATGATGCAGCAGGAGAAGCGTTTGATAAAGTTGCTAAAATGCTTGGCTTAGCATACCCAGGTGGACCCGAAATTTCTAAGTGGGCTAAGAAAGCAAAGAAAAAAGGATTTGAAGACTATGCTTTCCCAAGACCCATGCTTAATACAAAAAACTTTGACTTTAGTTTTGCAGGATTAAAAACAGCAGTACTTTACAAAATACGTGATGAAAAACTAAATTTAAAAAACCCACAAACAAAAGCAAATCTTGCCTGCTCTTTTCAAGAAGCAGTGATTGATGTTTTAGTTAAAAAGACCATAAGAGCAGCGGAAAAATACAAAACTAAAAGTATAACTCTTTCAGGTGGGGTTGCTGCTAACAAACTCTTACGAAAAAAACTGGCTTCAGCCAGTCGTAAAATATATAACAAATTCTATGTACCAGATTTTTCTCTGTGTACTGACAATGCTTTAATGATTGCAAATGCAGCTGCCATCAAAGTACAGGGTGGTTTTAAACCAGTTAAATATACAAAGTTAAAAGTTAACCCGCAGTTAGAATTGAAATAGAAAGCATGAACCCCGGCCTGCATTGTGGTGCGGGTCGGGGTTCAAGGAGCCGAGGCCAAGCGGGGCTTGGCACTCGTTCATGTACGCATGAGGACAGCGCAAGGTTGCGAACCTTGGGCTTCTTGTACTGCTCTGGTTGCTACCTCACGACATTACCTTGACCGGAATTCCGGTGCCAACCCCGGTCGACCTCGGCTCGTGGAGCCGAGCGTCAGGCGCCGTCGACGGCGCCGTAGCTCGCAGCGGTCTTCTTCGCGTCGTTGATCTGGCCGATCGCGGCGATCTTCATGTCGTTCGTAGCCGGCGCGACGCGGGTATTCTCGATCACGAGGTTCATCTTGAAGTCGTTCGCAGCGTTGCCGGCGGCCGAGTACGTGAGGTTGTTGTTCTGAGCGGCCAGCGGCGCGGCGCGAGCGGCGCCGAGCACGAGGTTCTTCTTCGCGTCAACCGTCGAATTCGTCACCAGGGCCACGTTGACCGGGGCAGCGCGCGTCGAGACCGAAGCAGCCGTGTAGTTCGCGAACACCTGGTTGGAACTCGCCCACGCAACATCGGGGGGACTGGCCACCTCCAGGGCCAAGCCGAAGTCGGCGGGGGTGGCGATGGCGGCCTGGTTGATGGCCGGCGCTTCGTTGAACTGCTGAAGCTTGGTCTGGGTCGTCGCGGTGGCCTGTGCAGGCGTCACGGCGATGAGCATCGTGGCAGCGACGATCACGATCATCGCCACCAGTGGAGCGGCCCGGTTTCGGGTCATCATGCGTGTTCCTCCTTACACCTGTAATGTACGCTCGAGACGCACATATACGGGTGCGAACGAGTGGCCCCAGACCGACACGGTTGCCGGCCTTCCAAAGGGTATCTGGATTATATGATAACCATATCAATTTGTAAAGTACTAAAAAAGTCAATAAACACAGGGGTTTTTGAGGATTTCTTGCTAAATATAAACATTTTGGGTATGATTATGGAAAGCCAATCCGGCTGTCACCGGAAACTCTTAAATGGGTAGGTGCAGGAAGAAATTACATTTGTAAGACTAGAACCTGCCGCAGGTCTTGCGTTAAAAAGACGAAATTAAGAACCAATCAAGTTGGTAACTCGCCCAAGGGGCGAACTTGAGCACTTCCAGTGCTTTTTATTTTTCCCTAAAAATATATGAAAGAAATATCTTCAGCATACAATCCAAAAGAAACAGAATCAAAGATCTACCAGAAATGGTTAGATTCTGGATATTTTAATCCGGATAACTTGCCTGGTGCAAGAACAAAAACTTACAACATTGTTCTGCCCCCACCAAATGTTACTGGCATTCTTCATATTGGCCATGCCTTGATGTTAGTAATTCAAGATATCTTGATTAGATATCATAGGATGTCTGGCTTTAAAACACTTTGGCTTCCAGGAACAGATCATGCTGCAATTGCAACTCAATCAAAGGTTGAAGCAATGATTTACAAAGCTGAAGAAAAAACTCGCCATGATTTAGGACGTGAGGAATTTTTGAAACGTGTTGAAAAATATGCTCAAGAAAGTCATGACACGATTATTGAGCAAACAAAACGCATGGGAGCTTCATTAGACTGGAGCAGAGAAGCGTACACTCTCGATCCAGACAGAAATTTAGCTGTTAAAACTGCGTTTAAAAAAATGTATGATGCTGGATTAATATATCGCGGTAATAGAATGGTTAACTGGGATCCAAAGATGCAGACAACTGTTTCTGATGATGAGATTGAATGGAAGGATGAAATCACTTCCCTCTACTATCTTAAGTATGGCCCTTTCACTATTGCCACTGCTCGTCCGGAAACAAAATTTGGTGACAAATATGTTGTCATGCATCCAGAAGACAAACGATATACTCAATATACCCATGGTCAACAAATCGAACTTGAATGGATTAATGGACCTGTTAAAGCAACAATCATCAAAGACGATTCAATTGATATGGAGTTTGGCACAGGTGTAATGACAATTACTCCTTGGCACGATGCTGCAGACAATGAAATTGCAAAAAGACACAACCTTGATTTTGAACAAATCATTGATCAAAAAGGTAAGCTTTTAGCAATTGCTGGAGAATTTACAGGATTGCACATTAAAAAAGCTCGTCCCTTAATCATTGAAAAACTACAATCTAAAGGTTTGATTGAAAAGATTGATGAAAAGTATGCTCACAGAATTGCAACAAACTCTAGAGGTGGCGGGATTATTGAACCCCAGATAATGAAACAATGGTTCATTGATGTTAACAAAGAGTTTGAATTAAGCCCTGAACAAAAGCTAAACTTCCCTGCTTCTGAAAAAGCAACCTTGAAAAAACTCATGCGCCATACTGTTGAATCAGGGTTAATTAAAATATATCCGGATCACTTCCAGAAAACATATTTCCATTGGATTGATAACTTAAAAGACTGGTGTATAAGCAGGCAGATTTGGTATGGTCATCAAATACCAGTTTGGTATAAAGGTGATCAGGTACACTGCGGTATTGAGGCACCAAAAGAATCTGGCTGGGAACAAGATCCTGATACTCTAGACACTTGGTTTTCTTCAGGACTTTGGACATTTTCAACTCTTGGTTGGCCAAACAAAACCAAAGACATGGAATTATTCCATCCTACCTCTGTCTTAGAAACTGGTTATGACATTATTTTCTTCTGGGTAGCTCGCATGATTTTAATGACCACCTACCTCTTAGAAGAGATTCCGTTTAAAACCATATACTTACATGGTTTGATCAGAGACAAAGACAAACAAAAGATGAGCAAAAGCAAAGGCAATATTATCGATCCTTTAGGTGTCATTGATACATATGGCACTGATGCTTTGCGTATTGCTTTGATATTTTCTACTGCAGCAGGAAATGATATTCCACTAGCAGAAGAAAAGATTAAAGGAATGAAGCATTTTGCAAACAAGCTTTGGAACATTGCTCGATTCATTTTAAGCAACACTGATGACTTTGAAACAAAGATTGATCAAGCTAAGTTAACTGAAGCAGATAAAGAAATACTCTCTAAACTAGAATTAGCAACAAAAGAAATCACAGAAAACATTGAAGGATTGAGGTTAAATGAGGCTGCTCAAGCTGCATATCATTTTACCTGGCATGAACTTGCTGATATATATATTGAAGCAAGCAAAGCTCAGCTACAAGATCCTGAACTTTCTGCAAATACCAAGGCTGTTCTTGCAAAAACGTTGAAAACAACACTAAAACTGCTACATCCATTTATGCCCTTTGTTACAGAGGAAATCTGGAGCAATCTAAATCAAAAAGATCTCCTGATGATTTCAGAGTGGGAAAAATAAAAGGATATAGAAGAATTATCGAAATAGCATGGCAGGATTTAAATCAGGGAAAACACCATTGGTTAAAGTAGATGAGTTTTGTAGGAAGTTTAATCTTCCTAATTTACTCGTGAAAGACGAGAGTAAAAACCCTTTCGGTACTTGGAAGGATAGACGATCAGAAGTCATTATTAAAAAAGCAAAAGATGAATTGGTCAATAAACTTTGCATTATTACTTCGGGAAATGCAGGATTTTCTCTTGCCAAATTTGCAAATGAATCAGATATAAAGACTGTTTCCATAGTAGATTTAAATTTGTCCCCCACTATCAAACAAGTCTTAGAAGAAACATGTACAAAAGTCATAGAAGCGAACTTATCAGAAAAAATTCTAGAATCAAAAGAAATTATCGCGGTAGCGAGAGAAAATGATAAAGAAGTAATTTGGGACTCAACGAATGGATTCCACGAAGCATATGAATCAATAATTGAAGAGCTGGAAAAAAATAATCCTGATTATCTTGTTTGCCCAGTTGGAAGTGGTGAGGCATTTGTAGGCTTGTTTAATGGGTTGCAAAAAACAAAGTTAGAAACTAAATTGATCGGGATAACCCCAGAATCTAATCCATCATTTGCTGATAAACTACACACACCGTGGACACCATATAGCAAAAACATCCAATCAATCCTAGAGGCTGGACATAAGATAATTAAATTGAGTGAAGATGAAATACATTTGGCTTTTGTCTATGCAAAAAAGTTCATGGATTGCGAGCCATCGAGTGCGGTTGTGGTTGGCGCACTTTCCAAGTTAAATTTTAAAGAAAGCGATAGAGTCGTTATAATTAATTCAGGCAAAGGTTTGATTTAATTGCAACCTTGGTTAGGCGTTCTACTGCTTCTTAAAAACTCCGGAACATTCCGGAGTCTTTTAATTATTTCTTAATGAATATTTAATATCTCTGGAGTATATATAGCAGGGAAAGAATAAGGGAGTAGCAGGCTGGCGACCACCACCCTCACCAAGTAGTGGTCACGGGTTTGAATCCCGTTACTTCCACCATGGATTGACTAAATACTGTCTGGCTATTAATATATTCTTGGTGAGGGTGGTGGCCGACACTAAAAAAGACTCCGGAATTCCGGAGTCTTTTTCTTTTTTCTTTTCAGTTATTCTTCGCTTTGAGCAACCACTAAGTCTGTGTCTATTTCCTCAGCGTTTTGTGGGTTAAAACCAGTTCCTGCTGGAATTAGTTTACCGATAATAACGTTTTCTTTAAGACCTCTTAAGTGGTCTGTCTTTGCTGCAAGCGCTGCTTCGATTAAGACACGAGTTGTTTCTTGGAAAGAAGCGGCTGCTAAGAATGATTCAGTGTTTAATGATACTTTAGTAATACCCATTAAGAGCTGTTCTGCTTGTGCTGGTTTTCTACCGTCCGCAGAAAGTTTTTCGTTGGTATCGTTTAATCTTGCTTTGTCGATTAAATCACCCATTAAGAATTCAGAATCTCCTGAATCAGTAATGCGCATCTTGGAGAACATCTGTCTGACCATTACTTCAACGTGTTTGTCATGGATGTTCTGACCTTGAGAAACGTAGATGTCTTGAACTTCTTGAACAATGTAGTTTTGAGCATCTTGAACACCTCTTAATGCCAAGACTTGTCCTAAGTTTAAGTTACCTTCAGTAAGCTGTTGTCCTTTAGTGATTAGATCCCCTTCTTTAATGAGCAGGGAGAAAGAAGTTGGCACCATGTATTCTCTTAGGTGTTCTTCTGATTCTTTAACAATGACAACTTTATCTTTTTCTAAATGCACAATACCGGTTGATTTTGCTTTTTCTGCTTTACCGTTAGTGTCAATGTAGAGAGCTTCGTTTTCAGTAACATGCTCGCCTTCTTTTAATTGAGTGTGCGCTCCATTTAGAAGATGTTCTTCTTTTTCTGCACCTACTCCTTCAATTCGAATTGCATATTCTTTGTTGCTTGCCTTGCTAATGTAGGCAATACCATCAATGTCTGAAACAAAAGCTTGTCCTTTTGGTTCACGAGCTTCAAAAAGTTCTTCAACACGAGGCAAACCTTGGGTAATGTCTAATCCAGCAACACCTCCGGTGTGGAAGGTTCTCATGGTTAGCTGAGTTCCTGGCTCACCAATAGCTTGGGCTGCAACGATTCCAACAGCTGCTCCTAGTTCAACCATTTTGTTGAATCCAAGGTCAAAGCCGTAACATTTACGGCAAACACCTCGAACTAGTTTACATTTCAAAACTGAACGACATTTAACAGAGTTAATTCCTGATTGAGCATCTCCAATTAATTTAGAGTCTGCTTCATCAATACCTTGGTTTTTGGAAACAATTACTTTTCCGTCTTTGTCTTTGATGTCTTCTGCAGCTACACGTCCGAAGAGTCTCTTACCGAAATCTTTGTTCATCTTTTCAGACATTTCTCTGGTAACTTCAATGAAGTCTTTGGTTTCACAATCTTCTGCGTTGACAACAATGTCTTGAGCAACGTCAACTAAACGACGAGTTAAGTAACCAGCGTCAGCTGTTCTTAAAGCTGTGTCTGACATTCCTTTTCTAGATCCGTGGGTTGAAATGAAGTATTCCAAAACTGTTAAGCCTTCTTTGAAAGAACCTTTAACAGGAAGTTCAATGACATCACCTGCTGGGTTAACCACAAGGCCTTTCATACCTGCCATCTGGGAAACCTGAGCAAAAGAACCTCTAGCTCCTGAAACAACCATTGAGTTAACAGAACCGTTTGGATCAACTGATTGAGTAACTTTCTTGGAAAGCTCCTCTAAAACGCCAGACCAAATTTCAATGACCTGAGCTTTTCGTTCTTCTTCTGTTAACAAACCTTCTCTAAAGTGCTGATATGTTTGCTCTACTTCTTCGTCTGCTTTTGCTAGTAATTCTTGTTTAATTTCTGGAATCTTTAAGTCATCCATACCCCAGGAAAGTCCTGATTTGGTTGCATAGAAGAAACCCGTTGCTTTAATACGGTCAATTAGCTCTGCAGTTAAATCATTGCCATACATTTTGTGTGCTTCTCTAACCAAAGCTTGGAGTTTCTTTTTGTCGAATATTTCATTTCTGAAACCCATTTCTTTTGGTAAGAGTTGGTTGAAGATGACTCTTCCAACTGAAGTATCTAGGAGTTTACCATCAACCCTAATTTTAACTTTTGCTTTAACGTGAATGACATCGTTTCTGTAAGCCATGATTGCTTCATCTGGAGATCCGAAGATTTTACCTTCACCTTTCATACCATCCTGTGATTTTGTGATGTAGTAACATCCGACAACAACGTCTTTGTCTGGAGTCATCACTGGATCGCCCGAAGCTGGTTTCAACAAGTTGTGAGCTGAGACCATTATTTCCCTAGCTTCTTTTTGAGCTGCTTCTGTTAGCGGTACGTGGATAGCCATTTGGTCTCCATCAAAGTCTGCGTTGAAAGCAGCACAAACCATTGGATGAAGCTGAATAGCTTTACCTTCAATTAATACTGGTTGGAATGCTTGGAAACCAAGTCTGTGTAAGGTTGGAGCGCGATTAAGCAAGACATAGTGATCTTTAGTAACTTCTTCCAAGATGTCATAGACTTCTGGTTTGCCTTGTTCAATGAGTTTGTTTGCTGAACGAACATTGTGTGCATATTCTCTACCAATCAGTTTTGAAATGACGAAAGGCTTGAAAAGCTCTAAAGCCATTTTCTTTGGTACTCCACATTGGTGTAGTTTCAAATGTGGACCAACAACGATAACTGAACGACCAGAGTAGTCGACACGCTTACCTAAGAGGTTTTGTCTGAAACGTCCTTGCTTTCCTTTTAACATGTCTGCAAGGGATCTTAGTTTTCTCTTTTGACCTGTAGATGCAGTAACTTCTTTACCATGTCTGATGGAGTTATCTATTAAAGCATCAACTGCTTCTTGCAGCATGCGCTTTTCATTACGAGTGATAACTTCAGGAGCTTTTATTTCCAAAAGTTTCTTTAAACGGTTATTTCTGTTGATGACTCTTCTGTAAAGATCGTTTAAGTCAGATGCTGCAAAACGTCCACCGTCTAATTGAACCATTGGACGAAGATCTGGAGGAATTACTGGCAAGTTTGTGATTAGTCCCCACTCAGGGCGAAGTCCTGCAGTAATCATGTTTTTAACAAGCTTTAAGCGCTTCAAAACTTTTCTTCTTGCTAAACCATCAGTGTTTACTAGTTCTGCATCAAGTTCTCTAGAAAGCTCTTCCATGTTTATATCTTCTAGCAAACCTTTTACAGCTTCAGCACCAATACCTGCTTCAAAAACAGGACCATATTTCAAGGAAAGATCTCTGTATTCAAGTTCAGAAATGATCTGCATTTTTTTGATGCCCTTAAGTTCTGACCTTGCTTGGTCTTTGATTGTTTCTAAAGTTTCTAGTTCTTTTTTCCAAGCTTCTTGTAAACGCACAACTTCAGCGTCAATTCCTGCAGCAACAAGTTCTGCGTCTTTTTTAGGATCTTTAAACTGTTTTGCTTTTGTAATTAAAGCTTCATATTTAGTTTCAATTTCTTTTTTCTTTGCTTTAAACTCACCCTCAATTTGTTCTAGGGTTGCACCTCTAGCATCTTCATCTACGCGGGTTATGATGTAGGCTGCAAAATAGAAGACCTTTTCAAGATCTTGAACTGAAAGGTTTAAGATTGCACCGATTCTTGAAGGTACACCTCTTAAAAACCAAATATGTGCAACTGGAACTGCGAGTTTGATATGACCCATGCGCTCTCTTCTAACTGCGCTTCTGGTAACTTCAACACCACATTTATCACAAACAATTCCCTTGTAACGAATACGTTTGTATTTACCACAGTAACATTCCCAGTCTTTTATTGGACCGAAGATTTTTTCATCAAACAAACCATCTTTTTCAGGTCGTTGAGTTCTGTAGTTGATTGTTTCTGGCTTGGTTACTTCACCGTGAGACCAAGAGAGTATTGTCTCTGGACTTGCCAGTTTGATTCTTACGCCTTTGAATTCATCTGATTGAGTGAACATATATGTCTCTTTCTCTAAGATTATTTCTTAGACTTCTTTTTGCTTTCTTTTTCCGCGACCTTTTCACTATCTGCAAAATCAATGGCTGGTTCTGACTCAGGAGCTTTTTCTTGCAACACCGAAGCTTCAATAGACTCTTTTATTTCAGAGTCATCTTCAATTATTCCCTGAGCGCCTAACAAATCAACATCCAAACACAAAGACTGGAGTTCTTTAACTAAAACTCTGAATGATTCTGGAATGTTTGGCTTTTTAATTGGTTCACCTTTAACAATGGCTTCGTAAGTCTTGCTTCTACCAACAACATCGTCTGATTTTATAGTAATCATTTCCTGTAATGTATGTGCAGCACCATATCCTTCTAAAGCCCAAACTTCCATTTCTCCGAATCTCTGTCCACCAAACTGAGCTTTACCGCCAAGCGGCTGCTGGGTAATTAAGGAGTAAGGACCTGTTGAACGAGCATGCATCTTGTCATCTACTAAGTGGTGCAGTTTTAACATGTAGGTGTAACCTACGGTTACTCTTTCATCGAATTTTTCTCCGGTTCTACCATCAAAAACTTCAACTTTTCCATCTCTGGCAAAACCTGCTTTTTCTAATTCACCTTTAATCTGATCTTCAGTAACACCGTCTAGAACTGGAGTTGCTACTTTGTAACCTAGCTTCTTTGCTGCTAAACCAAGGTGGGTTTCTAAGATCTGACCAAGGTTCATACGAGAAGCAACACCTAACGGGTTCAAGATTATATCAACTGGCGTACCATCTTTTAAGTGTGGCATATCCTCTGCAGGAACTACTCTGGAGACAACACCTTTGTTTCCGTGTCTACCTGCCATTTTGTCACCTACCTGAATTTTTCTTAAGACTGCGACTGAAACTTGAATTGAACGAATGACTCCGCTTGGAAGTTTGTCACCATTTTCTCTTGAAAACTCTCTTATATTAACTACTTTTCCGTATTCACCGTGTGGTAGTACTAAGGAAGTGTCTTTAACATCTCTGGATTTTTCACCGAAGATTACTCTTAAAAGTTTTTCTTCAGCAGTAAGGTCGGTTTCACCTTTTGGAGTGATTTTACCTACTAAGATATCACCAGCTTTTACTTGAGCACCAATACGGATAACTCCGCTTTCGTTTAAGTCTTTGAGTTTTTCTTCTCCAACATTTGGAATGTCTCTTGTGATTATTTCAGGTCCTAGTTTGGTATCGCGAACATCGACTTTAAAGTCTTCAATGTGTACTGAAGAATAGAGGTCGTTTTTAACGACGCGCTCTGAAAGGATGATTGCGTCTTCATAGTTATACCCCTGCCAAGACATGAAAGCTACTAAAACGTTTTGTCCTAAAGCTAACTCACCCATTTCAGTTGAAGCACCATCTGCAAGAAGATCACCTTTTTTGACTTTGTCGCCTTTGTTAACTCTGACAATCTGGTTAATGGCAGTACCGCTGTTTGTTCTGATGAATTTTAGAAGATCATAAACTTTTTTCTTCCCTGAGTCTGAATCTTCAACTGTAATCTTGTTTCCTGCAACTGAAACAACTTCTCCATCAACGTCAGAAAGAATAACCTGTCCGGAATCGTAAGCTGCTTTTCGCTCCATACCTGTGCCAACAATTGGTGCGCTTGGTTTGATACATGAGACTGCTTGTCTTTGCATGTTTGATCCCATTAAAGCGCGGTTTGCATCGTCGTGTTCCAAGAAAGGAATCAAAGATGTTGTTACAGAAATGATTTGTTTAGGAGAAACGTCTAAATAATCAATATCATTGGTGTCTGCAATTGAAGGTTCACCATGCACACGAACAGAGGTTCTTCTTTCACTGAAGAATCCTTTTTCATCTACATCAATGTTTGCTTGACCAATGATTAATTTTTCTTCTTCGTAAGCATCAAGGTAGTCGATTTGGTCTGTAGCTCTTGCTTTGATGCGTATTTCTTTTAACTCTTCTTGTTTGTGTAACTGCTTTGCCTGAGATTCTGTAATAACATCGCCTTCTTTAACAATTCCTTCAAAATCGCTAATTGCAATTTCTCCGACTGCTTCTTTGCCGTCATTTTTAACACTCTTCTTTACTTTTCTGTAAGGTGTTTCAATGAAACCAAAGTCGTTTATCCTGGCATATGTTGCTAAGTGCGCAACCAGTCCAATGTTAGGTCCTTCTGGAGTTGTAATAGGACAAAGTCTGCCGTAGTGTGAACGGTGTACATCTCGAACTTCAAAACCTGCTCTTTCACGAGACAAACCACCAGGACCCATTGCTGAAAGTCTGCGCTTGTGTTCAAGCTCTGCTAATGGATTAGTTTGGTCCATGAACTGAGAAAGCTGAGATGAGGAAAAGAATTCCTGCATTGCAGCAACAATTGGTCTAACGTGGATTAATTGAGCTGGGGTTACAGTATCTAAATCAGCAAGGCTCATGCGGTCTTTTCCAATTCTTGCCATACGCGCAAGACCAACACGGAAACGAGTTTGGATTAACTCACCAACTGATCTAATGCGACGGTTAGCAAGATGGTCAATATCATCTGCTAAACCTTGAACATTGTTTAATCTGATTATTTCTCTTACTGTTGCAACTAAATCTTCTTTGCTCAAGATTCTGCTTTCATTTTCTGGCATGTTTAATCTCTGGTTCAGTTTGTAACGTCCTACTTCTGAAAGATCATATCTATCGTAATTGAAAAACATTGCAGAGATTAAGCTCTTGGCATTATCTACAGTTGCTAAATCCCCTGGTCTGATTCTTTTATAAACTTCTTTGAATCCTTCGTCTGCATTTGTAGAAGCATCTTTTTCTAAAGTTGATGCTATGTACTTGTTGTCTGGATCTGTATCAATGTCTGCAAAAGCTTCTAATATTTCTTCATTTGTAGACAAACCAAAAACACGCAAGAGCGCTGTGATTGGAATTCTGCGCTTGCGGTCAATCTTTACTCCAATGACATTGTTTGCGTCAGTGTCTAATTCCAACCATGCACCACGGTTAGGAATTACTTTGGAACCGTAATAGTTTTTGCCTCTAGAATTTTCTGCTGTAAAGAAAACGCCCGGTGATTTAATTAACTGAGAAACAACAACACGCTCAACTCCGTTGATGACAAATGTTGCTCTTGGAGTCATTAACGGAAAATCACCCAAATATACATCTTGGGTTTTAGTTTTGCCTGTTACTTTGTTTACTAACTTAACGCTGCAGTACAGCGGAGCTTCAAATGTAGTATTTCTTTCGCGAGCTGTTTTTTCGTCGTACTTTGGTTTGTCTAGAAAACAATCACCAAAATACATTTCTAGGTTCTTACCAGTAAAGTCTTTAATCGGAGTTATTTCTTCTAACAACTCCTTGAGACCTTTTTCTAAGAACCACTTGTATGAGTTCAGCTGCGCTTCTATCAAATGCGGAAGCTCAGTGACCTCATGGAGAGTAGAAAAGAACTTGCGGTTGCTTTTCTGTTGGCCTGTTCTGACCAAAACCTGTGCCATGGTGGCTTTTTTTGGCATATAAAAACTCTCCATTCCCCAAACGGAAAATGGACCTTTCTAGTTAGGCTTAAAAAATTGGGCGAAAATGCATAATGGAATTATACTTCTTTTAGGCTCATTGTCAAGTGAGTGCAAGAAGTCAAAATGTCAAGGAAAATGACTTTTTTGGCTTATTTAAGCCAAAAAATGGCAGAATTACACACATTTCATCCCGAACATATCCCCAAGCAATTATCCACTACCCTGTTTTTTAAAAAATACTGTCAAAATTTACGGATTAAACCATGTTTACAATTATATTGCAAGCTCAAAATATACTTTAAAAGATTTTAGGGTATAATATACGCATGGTAAAAAATGAAAAAGTAATTACTGTTAAGGACTTAAAGAAAGAGTACAAGGATGTTCAAGCATTAAGAGGTGTAAGCTTTGAAGTATACCGCAATGAAATCTTTGGTATCCTCGGCCCTAATGGTGCTGGTAAGACAACAACTCTAGAGATTATCGAAGGACTGAAGCAACAGACTTCAGGCTCTTGTCATGTGCTTGGTTTGGATAACTTAAGCCAAAGCGCGTTGATTAAGAAAAAAATTGGTGTGCAGCTACAAAGTAGCGAATATCTAAACTATTTAAGTCTTGAAGAGCTCTTAGTCTTATTTGCAAGTCTTTACAAAGAAAAGATTGACCCTCTGGCATTGTTAAAACATGTTGGCTTAGAAGATCGCGCAAAGAGTGTTGTTAAATCTTTGTCGGGTGGACAGAAGCAACGCTTCACTATTGCCACAGCTTTGGTGCATAAACCAGAAATTCTTTTCTTGGATGAACCAACCACAGGTCTTGATCCACAAGCACGCCGAGAGATGTGGGACTTTATTAAAGAACTCAACAAACAAAACATCACCATTGTCATGACCACACATTACATGGAAGAAGCAGAATATCTTTGTAACCGTGTTGCGATTATGGATTCGGGAAAAATATTAAAGATGGATAGTCCCGAAGACCTTATCGCCTCTTTAGATCGTCTGTACAAGTTAAGTTTTTTTGTTGAGAAACAAATGCCAAAAGATTTTTTTGCTGAATTTAAATCTGTTGAAAATCTAAAAGAAGAATATCCAAAAGTAACGCTTGATCTAGGAGACGTTGAAGAACTGCCAGGAATAGTTCAAAAACTGAAAAGAACAAACACTGAATACAAGTTCTTAAACTTAAAAACAGCTAAGCTTGAGGATGTTTATTTACACTTAACAGGTCATAGCTATTCTGAGGAGTCTTAGATGTTTATATCCTTTTGGCAACTTTTTTTAACAAACTTTAGAATGCTCTACCGTAATTGGCGAGGGTTGTTCTTTAATATATTTCTACCAGTATTTTTGTATTTAGCAATTAGCAAAATCAGTGGCAATGCTCCTGGTAGCCACACTGTCACCTATTCTGAATATCTTCTTCCCGGCATTATTGCTATGACCATAATGCAGACAGGGATATTTTCTTTAGCGTATTGGTTGGTTGATTTAAAAGCCCGTGGAGTTATTAAAAGGCTTTTGGTAACACCACTTTCTAACTTTGAAATGCTTGGCTCTTTGATTGCATCAAGATTGGTTTTGATGGCAATTCAAATTGGTTTGATCATATCTATTGGGGTCTGGTATTTTAAGACATCAATTCCTGGAAGTGGTTTAGCTATTGTGCTTTTGATGCTTATGGGTGGTGCGGTTTTCCTTGGTATTGGTTTTGCAGTTTCAAGTTTTGCTAAGACTTATGAGGAAGCAGCTCCAATAACTACGATTCTAAATTTGCTCTTTACTTTCTTGGGAAATATTTTCTTCCCAACAGAAAATTTTCCAACAGTCCTAAAATTTATTGCATCTAAACTTCCAGTAACATATCTTGCTGAGGGCATGCGCAACAACTTTATTCAAGACTGGACATTAAAACAAACACTCCCAGATCTTTTAGGTTTGGGAGCGTGGCTTTTAGTGGTTATTGTTATTCTTAGTTACACTGCTAAATTAAAACAAGATTAATTTTTAGGTTCATAATAGTTGGCAACAGGTGTAACACCGTTATTGTAGTAGAACTGAGTGCCTTGGTTTGCTGTTGTTTCAAATCTTGCACCTAAATGATACCGACCACTTGAATCAACTGAAAATGCATAAGGGTAACCACTTGGGTCTAGAACACTGCAAACATTTGCAATGTATGGTTTTAAACCACCTGTTGTTGTTGAACATGGAGGCCATGGACCTGAACCCGGATAGTTGTTGTCACTGATCCAATAATAGCTGGTGACAGCTCCGGGATAATTACCGTTGTCGTTAACATACAACTCTAAAGCAGAACGAATCTGACGAAGATCTGCAAGCCTTTTGGCTTCTCTGGATTTTAACCTGGCATTACCAATAGAGACCATAAGAATAGATGCAAGTAGACCTATAATTGCGATAACTACTAGTAATTCAATTAAGGTAAAAGCTTTTTGTTTTTTCATAGTTATGTTTGGTTTAGCTGCATACTCTGGTTGATACCCCGTTTTTATCAAAACCATTTTCTTTTTTATTAAACTCTTCAGGTCTGAAGAGTTTTCTGTTTGTTCAACCGCATATGCCTTTATCCCGAGTGCCATAGCAAATGCCAAGGCTAGTGCAACACCAACACGAACACCTGTAAAAGATCCTTTGCCTACAACCACAATTATTTTCTCTATCTCTTCTAGCTTTGTTTTGTTTTCTTTGAGAAACGCTTCTAAGTATTCAGCTGTTTTTTCAAGCTCTGGGTGTTTGATGGAAATCTTTTTTTGCTTGATCTTTTTTGTAATTAAAGCAAAATGTAGTTTCTCAAATCCTGCGCTGTTAATGTAAAGAATCATTTTAACAGCTCCTCGATGGTTCTTTTTTCATCCCACTCTATTCTCTGGTTGCCTGGTAATACCAAGAACTGCTCTGAACCTTTTCCCGTAATTATTAATATATCCCCTGGTTTAGCCAGCTCGATTGCTGTGCGGATTGCTTCTTTACGATCTAGAATTGTTAGAACTTTAATATTTTCTTTTCTGTTTTGATTGTCTGTAATTCCTTTTTCAATATCTGCAGCTATTTCTCCTGGGTCTGAATCATAGACATCGTCATTGGTGATGATAATTGTATCCGCATAGTTAGAAGAGATTTTACCAAACTCAAAACGCTTTGAAGCATCTCTGTGTCCTCCTGTTGAACCAAAAACATTAATTAACCTTTGATGTGGCATTAAAGATACTGCCTTTAAAGCGCTATTCATGCCGTGTGGTTCTGGAGCATAATCCAGGTATACTAGTATGCCTTTATTGTTCTGTATTTGCTGCATTCTACCTGGTATTTCGATGATTTGATTGAGTGCTTCTTGTATGACCTTAGCATCGACAACTCCGAGTTTGTTTGCACAAGTTATGGCCATTGCTGCATTGTAAGCATTAAACTCTCCAGGAAGATGTGTTCTGTAGGTGTTCGCGTTTAATTCAAATTCAGTTGCATTGTTCGATACTTTTAAGTTTGCGTTTTTCAAACTAACACTGAATTGTTCTGTTGATTTGAAAGCACCAAAGAAGTTCGCATGCTCGTCATCTTGGTTTAACCCTATAATCTTGTGCTTTTTGTTTGAACGCTCTAGTGCTTTGAAAAGTTTTGCTTTAGCTAGTTTGTAATTTTCAAATCCGCCGTGTGCTTCTAAATGCGCTTCTTTAAGATTGGTTATTAAAGCAACATCAAAATCAATGCCTAAATGTCTGTTTTGAGAAAGCCCTTCTGAAGTACATTCAACAATTGCGTGCGTGCAACCAACTGCAAGCATTTCTGCTAGTTCTCTTTGCAACAAAAATCTTCCGGGCATGCTCATGCCATGTTTATTCAATTCTGTTCTTCTGCCATCAAAGAACTCGACTGTTGTAATATATCCGGTTTGCTTACCTGCTTGGTTTAAAATCTTTGAAAGAATCTGAGTTGTTGTGGATTTACCACTTGTCCCAGTAATACCAATGACTGTCATTTTTCTTGCTGGAAACATATACCAAAAAGCAGCCAGGTATGCTAAAAATCCGTGACCAAACGGACGGATTTTTTTAAGCCAGCTTTTTGGCAATATTGCTTTGATGATGTTAAAGAAAAATTGCATTTTTCAAAAACTAATTATTCTGGTGAAGTAATTCTTCTCTTTCTAACATTTCTTTCTTCTCTCTCTATGTTTCTGTTTTGAGCCCTAACTGCTTTGATGACTTTTGTTACAAGTCTTTTGGGATCAGTATCGTAAATGACGTTTTTGCTACCACGTTTTGCAACTTTAAGGATGTGTGGAATTTCTTCAACAGCCCCGCCTGTACCAAGTAAAACACCAATTGGTTTTCGGTCTTCAAAAGCAATGGTAAATTCATTTAAGGTTCCAACACGTCCACAAATTTCAATGACTGCATCTGAAGAACGAGTTAAGAGCAAGTTTCTACCAGAATAGTCAAAACCAGTGTATACGATTATATCCATATGACTGGTTGGTAAATGGTATTTGCGAACATGTTCGCGCATACTGCCTGCTGGAGAAAGCCCAATTGAAAAACCTTTTACAGATTTAGCTCCTCTTGCTGCCCATTCCGGAATGCCAATTGTTGCCCCAGTTACTAAAACTGCCCCCTGTTTTGCTATTTCCCTGCCTACTTCCCATGACTTCTTGAACGCACCCGGTCCGCAATTGTTTGCTGCTGAACCTGAGACACAGATTTTGTATTTCATTTGATGATTCTATTTAATTTTCTAATAATTATATATACATTATACCACGCCGAATTAAGCACGTAATCCCATGTTCCAGCATATTTTACAACTTCCCCACCAAAACCAAGCTTAAATTTGCTAAAACCATACCAGGGATGTTTTAGGTCTGTTTCAACACCCCAAAAATCATATTTCTCAAAACCTTGTTTCTTTAAGTCTTGAATGATTTGCCAGTGCAAAAGATATGGCGCCATGAGGTTTCTCTTTTGATCTGCGGAACCCCCAAACAAATATGTGCTTTGTTGTTTGTAAGTTAGGATGACATTTACTGCTAACAAATATCCTTGATGTTTCGCAGTATATACTTTTACGGTTATGTCTTTGTTTTCTCTAAAGTATTGCACAAGCTTTGTGTAATAATCAGAATCAAAACCTCTAATCCCAGCACGCTTTGAAGTTTCTAACAAAAGGTTTAAAGCATCTTTTGTTAATTCGTTTGAAACTTGTATCTCTACTTCGTGTTTAGTAGCAACTTTAATGTTGTATCTAGTTTTAGGATGCATTTCAGAAAGTAGCTGCTCTTCTGTTTTTTCCAAATCCAATATTAAAGTTTGGTGTGGATCTAAATCAATGCTTTTTTTTGCTAACTTAATAGATTCCGAAGTAATCTGCAAAGGCTCAAAGCGAACAAAAATTAAACTAGGATATTTTTGTTTTAATTCCAAACAAAAAAATTGCATTAAATCATTAAAACGAGAAAGCTCTGACGTCTTTAATATTGGTCCATAGGGTAGGAAGAAGTAACTTTTATTGCCCATTTGTTGCAAATATCCGGAAGCTACTAAAAGAAGTTCTTCTTTTTCTAATATTCCAAAACGTAAAACTTTTTTACCCAAAGACTTTTGAAACTCACCCCATTGCCAGTCCTGCAAAAAACAACCATTGATTGAAACCAATGATTGATACGTCGCTTGCTCACCTTCTGTAAACTCTATTAACTTCATTTTACTTGCTCAGTAATTTTAAAGCTTGTTTTAATTTTTCTTCTGTTGTTAATGTGTGATCTATTTTGTTTAAGACTTCTTTAATCTCTCTTAGGGAATACCCAAGTTGTTCTAAGGCTCCCAAAAGATCATCAGATTTACCTAATCCTAAAACAGAAACATTTCCAGAAATTTTTTCTTTTAACTCTACGATGATTCGTTCTGCGGTTTTTTTACCAACTCCTGAAACTTTAGTAAACACAGCTGCATCTTGAGAAACTATTGCTCCTTTAATCAACTCCAGATCTCCTGCGGAGAGCACGGACAAAGCCACTTTAGGGCCAACCCCTGAAACTGTTGTTAAAAGCTCAAAAAAGTTTAACTCAGAAGCATTTGCGAAGCCAAAAAGGTTTAATGCGTCTTCTCTGACTTGCAGATGAGTATGTAGTTCAATCTCCGAGCCAACCTCTTTAGCTAACATCTGCGGAGTTGTAAAAACTCTGTAACCAATACCATTGTTTTCTATGAGTAAAGATTGCTCGTTTTTACCGATTATTTTCCCTTTTATATATCCAATCATACATTGATTATATATACAAAAAGGGTTAAAGGAAATACCGCTATTTACCCTGCTTCTCGAAACAGTTAGAATGGAATATATGTTCAAATTAGTTTCCTCCTACAAACCTGCTGGTGATCAGCCAGACGCAATTGCTAAATTGGTTAAATCGATCAAAAAAGGAAATCGAGACCAAACGCTTTTAGGCGTAACTGGTTCTGGTAAAACTTTTACCATGGCTAACATTATTTCAGAAATTCAGAAACCAACCCTAATAATCTCGCACAACAAAACACTAGCTGCACAGCTTGCTTCTGAGTTTCAAGAGTTTTTCCCAGAAAATGCAGTGCACTACTTTGTCTCCTACTATGACTACTATCAACCAGAAGCATATGTTCCAAGAACAGATACATACATTGAAAAAGAAACCCAAATCAATGAAGAAATTGATCGTTTGAGAAATGCCGCAACTCAGAGCTTGTTAACTAGAAAAGATGTTTTAATTGTTGCTTCGGTTTCCTGTATTTATGGTTTAGGCAATCCTGCTGACTATCTTGAACTTTCTCTAACACTTAAAAAAGGAGAAAAGGTTAAACGCGATACATTACTGCGTAGACTTGTTGACTTACAATTTTCTAGGAATGACATGGATTTAAAAAGAGGCACTTACCGCGTTCGTGGTGATATCTTAGAAATTGTTTTGGCCTCTTCTGAAGCAGTTATCCGTCTTTCTTTTTTCGGAGATGAAATTGAAAGAATATCAGAACACGATATTTTAACAGGCTCTGATATCCAAGATTTAGAAACTGTGACCATTTTCCCTGCAAAACACTTTGTTACTCCACAAGAAAAACTCCAAAAAGCAGTTGATAACATCAGAGGGGAACTGGATCAACAGTTAAAGAAATTTAAAAAAGAAGGCAAGCTTTTAGAAGCACAACGCTTAGAGCAAAGAACTAACTTTGATTTAGAAACCATACAAACACAAGGTTTTGTGAATGGTATTGAAAACTACTCCAGACACCTAGATTTCAGGACCCCAGGAGAGCCCCCATCAACCCTCCTGCACTATTTCCCAGATGATTTCTTAATGTTCATTGATGAATCACACATGACTATCCCCCAAATTGGTGGGATGTATGAAGGCGATCACAGCAGAAAACAAACCCTAGTTGATTATGGTTTTAGACTTCCTTCAGCACTAGATAACCGGCCGCTAAAATTTACAGAGTTTGAAAAAAAGATTAATCAGGTTGTTTATGTTTCAGCAACACCTGCAAAATATGAACTAGCAAAAAGCGGAGCTACAACTCCAAAAGCAAAAGAATTAATCGCAGAACAATTGATTCGTCCAACAGGACTTCTTGATCCAACTATTGAAATTAAACCCATAAAAAACCAGGTTGATGACTTAATAGAGCAGGTTCAAGCTAGAGTTAAAAAACACCAGCGTGTTTTAGTAACAACTTTAACAAAACGCATGGCTGAAGAACTTGCAGAATACATGAAAGAGCTTGGTATTGCCGTACACTATCTGCACTCTGAAATTGATACTTTTGAAAGATTAGAGATTCTTCGTGATTTAAGGCTTGGTGTTTATGATGTTGTTGTTGGTATTAATCTTTTACGTGAAGGCTTAGATTTACCAGAAGTTTCTTTAATCGCAATTCTTGATGCGGACAAGGAAGGATTCTTACGAAGTGAAACAGCTTTGATGCAAATAATGGGCAGAGCTGCAAGACATCTTTCCGGACATGTCATCATGTATGCAGACAGAATCACAGGATCTATGCAAGCAGCTATCGAAGAAACAAAGCGCAGAAGAAAAATCCAAGAAGCTTACAACACAAAACATGCTATCACTCCCCAATCAATCAAAAAAGCAATTAAAGATGATAGGCTTTCAGGTTCAAAGGTTGCAGTATTAGAAACTGACAAAGCAGATGTCAGGAACATGGATAAAAATGAAGTCAGGTACTATATCCAAGAGCTTGAAGAACAAATGGATCTTGCTGCACGAAACTTAGAATATGAAAAAGCAGCTACTATTAGAGATCGTATAACTGAGGTTAGAAAAATACAAAAACTTAAGAAAAGCTAAAACTTTCTGTATTGACAGAAAGCTCTATTTATGCTACAGTCATCTATTCTGGCTGTAGCGTATTTGTTTGTCTTTCAAAACAAACGAAGAAACTCGAAACCAGGACGCACCTGCAAATACATGGAACCCACACTGTCAGCTTAGCTGACAAGGATGCCTAATGTCACACACGCACGCAGCCTCCACAGAGAAGCTTCCACTTCACAAGCGCATCAAGCGCCTCGCCCTGTTCGAATGGCCCAACGTGCAGTGGTGGCTTGCTGGCCTTCTGGCCGCCCACTTCTGGGCGATCTCAAAGGTCATCGGCCAGAGCTCCCGCGGCGAGCAGTTCGACATAATGGGCAACATGCTCGTCCCAGCGATTCTCTTCATCCTGGCCGTCAACCGGAGCGCGCTCGAAGAACGTTCGTCCCATGGCGACAGATGGATGATGGTCGGAACGATCTGCTACGGGGTGGCCTTGCTGACGTTGCTCCTTTTCATGAACCACAACATTGAGAGCATCGTCGGCGTTACCTGGCTTACGGCCACCGGTGGACTCTTTGCCTCCTTTACCCTGGCTGGAGGTCACCACCACTAGCGCCCATTTGCACGTGCGAACAGCGCCCAATCTGAAATCATCAGAACGGGCGCTTTTCGTTTGTTGTAATAGCCCGGGTCTTGCAAAAGTAAAGTTTCTTGGATATAATTGCTGTCTGTGATTTGTGGATAGCTTTGTCTTTTGACGAAGAGATTCCGAGCACAGACACACACCAGAAGTTTGAAAAAAACTTCAACTCCCACAACCTGCGAGGAATTGTGACGATGGAAAGCGCCCCTCAGCACGGAAGAAAGATTCATCTGGCAATGGGTAGCTGGGTCACAGTGCTACTGCTAACGCTGCCGTTTCTTCTCTCAGAGAAGACCAAAGACGGAGCAATGGCAATGATCTCGATGCTGACAGCGCTGCTGATCACAGCAGCAGTCATCTCCTGCATTAGCCTGATCGTGCGTCACGCTTTCGCAAGCAAGTAGGAGGTCTGGTGTGTGGATCCCCGCTCGCAAGCTATCAGCTTGTAGAGCGGGACCTCCACAAATACCTTGAAAAAATCAAAGGATTATGATAGATTAAGCATATCCCGTTTAAAAATCCTCTTAATATAATTAAAGAAATAGTAAATGCCAAATACAAAGAGTGCTGCCAAAGCAATGAGACAATCAGCACGAAGAAGAACTTTTAATCTAACAGTTAAAGAAGCAGCAAAAAACAGCGTTAAGGAAGTTAAGAAACTCATTAAAGCTGGAAAGAAAAGTGAAGCTTCTGAAGCAATGAGAAAAGCAATGGCTGCTTTAGACAAAGCTGCTAAAAAAGGTGTTATACATAAGAACAAAGCCTCTAGGAATAAATCAAGAATGGCAAAGGCTTTGAAGAAATAACTGATAAATTAAAATACCGCCGTTGAGGCGGTATTTTTATATCTTTAATTCTTGCATCTCGCCCCAGTTATCTCCGACTTTAACATCTGCAACCAAAGGAACTTTTAATTTGTATGCATCTTGCATGATCTCTTTAATTTGCTTGGCATACTTTAATACTTCGGATTCTTTAATCTCAAAGACTAGTTCATCATGAACTTGCAATAAGAGCTTGATCTCTTCTGATTGCAAACCAATTGTTTGCTCGATCTTGTTCATAGATATCTTAAAAATATCTGCGGCTAGTGATTGCATCGGCATGTTTATAGCAGCACGTTCTGCTGCTGCTCGGACTTGGAACTGTGAAGAGTTAATCTCTGGGAAGTATCTCTTTCTGCCAAGCTCGTTGTGAGTGTAGCCATTAGCTTTTGTTTCTGCTACAACCTTTTTTAAATATTGTTCTACTGAAGAAAAAACTTCAAAGTATTTTTTTATGAAATCAGAAGCTTCGGATCTAGTCATATCAACTCTTTCAGAAAGACCAAAGGATGAAAGGCCATAAAGCACCCCGAAGTTTATAGTCTTAGCATCTCTGCGCATTTCTTTGGTGACTTTGCTAGGATCAGTGATGCCATAAAGCTGCATTGCAGTTGCTGTATGAATGTCCTCTCCTTTTTTAAAGACCTCAAGCATGGTCTTATCACCAGAAAGATGTGCTACGACTCTTAATTCAATCTGGGAATAGTCGATAGAAACAAGTTTGTACCCTTTAGCTGCTAAAAATCCTTTGCGTATTTCAGCAGCATACCCAGAGCTTCCTGCGGGAATGTTTTGAAGATTTGGGTTGGATGAAGAAACTCTACCAGTTGCTGTAATTGTTTGATTATAGCTGGTGTGTAAACGATGATCTCTTTTGCTAACTAATTCAGGCAGTGCTTTAACGTATGTTGATTGTAACTTGCTTAGCTCTCTGTATTCTAGGATTTTGTCGATAATTGGGTGTAACCCTTTCATCTTTTCTAACTCTGAAGCTGCTGTGGAATATCCAGTTTTTGTTTTTTTAATGAATGTCCCTTCAGCGCCAAACGGAATATTTAGCTTCTGAAAAAGGATGACTTTTAACTGCGCCGGGGAGTTGATGTTAAATTCTTCACCAGCTTCTTTGAAAATATTGGCTTCTAGTTTTTGAAGATCATGCTGAACTTCTTTTTCGAGCTTTTTGAAAAGCGGTATGTCTAGAATGATTCCGTTTTCCTCCATCTCAGCAAGCACTTTTGTCAGTGGCATATCAATCTCAAAGAAAACTTTGTCTAAGCCTTCTTTTTTTAATTCAGGGAGAAGCTTTTGTTTTAACCGGAAAGTGTAGTCAGCATCTTCTGCGGCATAGAAACAAACTTTTTCTTTGGGGGCGTCTTTCATGCTTATCTCATTCTTACCTTTACCAATTAGATCTTCGATTGGCTGCATCTGATATCCAAACTCGTTAAACGCAAGACTATCTAAATCATGTGAACGGGAGCCAGGAGCTAGTAAGTACGAAGCAATCATTGTATCAAAGTAAAGATTTTTTACTTCAATACCGAATTTCTTTAATGCGAGGTAATCATATTTAATATTGTGCCCTATTTTCTTTATGTTTGGGTTTGCAAAAATATTATGTATCTCTTTATTCTTTGAGGTCTTTAGAAAGTCAGCAGGGAGGTAATATGCGTGCCCTTCTTTGAAAGAAAAGGATATACCTACTAAATCATAGTCCAAAGCTCCTAATCCTTCTGTTTCAGTATCAAAGACAAACTCTTCTTCTTTAGAAAGAAGGTTGGTTAGTTTTTCTAATTCTGTTTCAGTATCAACTAGCTTGTAATGCTCATTGTGTTTTGGTGTTGTATCTTTCGGTTCTTCGGTTGTTGTTTCTTTGGTACCTGAGACTTGTGGTAATTTCGGAATTAAGGATTTAAATTCAAGCTTTTGGAAAAGTTCAACTATCTTAGCGTAGTTAATCTGTGAAAATTCGTATGCTGGAATGTTAAAATCAATTTTAACGTCTCGGATGATTTTTGAAAGCTCATATGACATTTGGATTTGTTCTTTTTGCTCTTCAAAAAGTTTCCTGGTTTTTTCTTTTAACTTGTCGATGTTTGCGTAGATCTTTTCTAAGCTACCATATTCCTTAATTAAATCTAAAGCGCCTTTCTCACCAATCCCTTTTACTCCTGGGATGTTGTCTGAGGGGTCTCCTTTGATGGCTTTGAAATCAACCATTTGTGTTGGTTTGATGCCATAGCGCTCAAAGACTGCTTCAGGAGTATATATCATAGTGTCTGTTAAACCTTTACGCAGTGTGTAAACTTTAACGTGTTCATCAACAAGCTGTAGTGTATCTAAATCACCTGTAACAATTATTGCTTCAAAATGTTTGTGATCATTGTTTGAATGTTTTATGTGTTCTGCTAGAGTCCCAAGCATATCATCTGCTTCAAACCCTTGCTGTTCGTAGATTGGAATGCCTAAATCAGCAACCACTTCTTTGCATCTTGGAATTTGTGCGTAAAGTTCATCGGCTGCCTTAACTCTGGTTGCTTTGTATTCTTTGTATTGATCGTGTCTAAATGTTGGGCCTGCCAAATCAAAAGTCAACGCAATGTGCGTTGGCTTAATATCTTTGATGGCTTTAAGCAAGATTGAGCAAAAACCGTAGACTGCGTTTGTTGGCTCACCTGATTTTGTGGAAAGGTTTGGGATAGCGTGAAAAGCACGATGGATTAAAGCATTCCCATCTACTAGCATGTAGCGTTTAAAGCTCTTTTCTAAGTTCTTAGGCATACTCTGATTATACCTAAACCCCGCTATTTTAGCATCTTTTTGAGGTACTCATGAAGCTCAGTTGTGCCTGCAGCAATGATGCTATCAATACCGTCACTTAAGACCCAAGGGTTCCCATTTATATCTGATATCTTTGCACCTGCTTCTGTAAGGATTAATGCCCCAGCAGCATAATCCCAGATGCTGCCTCCTTGAGAAATGATCCAGTCTCTTTTACCATCAGCTACCCAGGCAAGTGAAAGTCCTAATACGCCTATACTACCCATCCAAATGTTGTGCTGTTTTGCTTCTTTTACAAATTTTTCTAATAACTCCATGCGCGTTGGACCAATTAAAGTCATGGCATTACCAAAACCCAAAGTTATATCTGTAACATCACCGCAATGGATTTTCTGATCATTCAGAAAAGCTCCTTTTCCTTTTTCGGCAAAATATAGTTCGTTTAGTGCTGGAGCGTAAACAGCTCCCATGAGCATTTCTTTTTTGTAGGCTAGTCCTATGATGACACAGAACAACGGAGTACCTTTGGAATAGTTGAAGGTGCCATCTATTGGATCAATGATCCAAGTGTATTCTTCTCCTAGTTTATGCTCACCCTCTTCAGAAAGAATTACGTGCTCTGGATATTTCTCTTTTATTGCCTCTGTTATTATTTTGTTTGCAAGTAAATCACCTTCAGTAACAATGTCAGTTGCATGTTTTTTTGCGTATGCTACTTTTGCTTTTACTTGCAATTCTAAAGCAGCGTCTCCTGCTTGGACTATAATTTTTTTTAAAAATTCATCCATATTTTAATCTTGAGAAACTCTAAATACTTCTTCAACGTCAGTAATCCCTTTAAGTGCTTTGACTAATCCGTCTTGAGTCATCGTTAACATACCCTGAGCAATCATTGCAGCCTTAAGCTCGTTGCTACCTGCTTCTGCAAGGATCAATTTTTCAACTACGTCGTCTTTTATGATTAGCTCATAAATACCAATTCTTCCTTTGTATCCTGTTTTGTTACATTTGTCACAGCCTGGGGCATGGAAAAACTTTTGTTCTGTTGGAATCTCAACCCCAGAGTTTTTTGGAATATCACTTAGTATTTTCTGAACTTTTGTTAAAAGAAAGGGGTCTAGTTTTACTTCTTGTTTGCACTCTGTGCAAAGCTTTCGCACCAATCTTTGGGCTATGATTGCATTCATTCCAGGAGCAATGACATATGGCTTAATACCCATATTTCTAAGTCTTGGAATGGCTCCAGCTGCATCATTGGTGTGCAATGTGCTTAAAACAACGTGTCCTGTTAATGCTGCCTGTAATGCTACTTCTGCTGTTTCTTGGTCTCTAACTTCACCGACCATGACAACATCTGGGTCTTGTCTTAATATTGCTCTTAAGCCAGCTGCAAAGGTTAAGCCTTTTGAAGAATCAATTGGTGTTTGGTTAATACCTTCAAGTTTGTATTCAACTGGGTCTTCCAGCGTAATTATTTTAACCCCTGGTTCATTAAGCTGGTTTAAGAAAGCATAAAGTGTTGTAGTTTTACCAGAACCAGTTGGTCCAGTAGTAATGATCATGCCGTTTGGTTTTTGAAGTTCTGTTTGAATTAATTCGTAGTCTTTGTCTGAAAAACCTAGCTCTTTTAATTTTAAGCTGACAGCCCCCATCCCTAAGATACGCATAACCACACCTTCACCATATGCAGAAGGTAGTACTGAAACACGAACATCGGTTGGTTTAGAATTTAACATGTAAGTAAAACGTCCATCTTGTGGAATATCTTCAACGTTTAACTTTAAATGCGAAAGAATTTTTACTCTTGAAATTATTGTCTTCTGGTAATCCTTGCTTAGATGCGCCATATCCTGAAGCACGCCATCTAAACGAAAACGAACCTTGATGAAATGCTCTTCTGGTTCTAAGTGAATGTCTGAAGCTCCGTGTTTGTCTGCAGCACCTAAGAGAACAGAAAGAATCTGGGTTGCAGAAATCTGCGCTCCATTTTCTAAATCTTTCAAAGCGACTGCGTAGTCTTGTTCTGCTTTAACTTCTACACCATCTTCTTTAACGACTGCATGTCTTACAACTTTAGGGAAAAGTTTGTATGCTTGTTGCAAGCTTGATTCAGAAATTAAGTAAAGGGTTACTTTGTAACCATGTTCGGTTTTTAGTGTTTCAAGGTTTTGTTTTAGAGCAGGATTTTGAGGATCTATTGTGCCAACCCTAACATCATTACCTTCTTTGTAAAAAACTACGGCGTGTGAATCAGTACATTGTTGTTCACTCCACAAACCCATAGCATTTAAATCAACAGGGAATGTTGAAAGATCAATGTATTGTATGCCAAAAAGAAAAGAGCGTTGCGAAGCTTGCTCTTCTTCCATCTTTCGGTTTACATCAGTTAGTTTCTTTTGAAAATCTTTTTGTGTCTGCTGATCTTGAAGCTGCATGACTGCAGTATACTATATGCCAAGTCTGATCTTCAAATCTGCTAGTGTTTGCTTGATAATCTGGTCTACTTCGGTGATTTGCTTGTCTTTTATCAATATTTTCCCTAAACCATCAGCGACAAAGCTACCACCTAAGTAATTAACTAGTTCTTTTAATTTAATGTTTGGATTGGAAGCAACATACATCTCTAAGTACCCTGGTCTTTCTGCGACAAAGAAAAGCATTTTCGCGTCGTTTATATTAACCATGAAATCCTGAGCTACCTGGAATATTTCTGCTTCACCAGCTTCTGATTTTTCAATATCAGAAATACCAACCACTGAAAAAATCGTAGCATACTCTGGAATTGTTTGAATACGTGCCATGGCTCTGCCCCAAAGTTTTAACACGGGTAATTCTTTGGTCTTGAAAAGGTTTCGGACTATTTCTTGTTGTTTAGCACCGTACGAAATTAATTCTGAAGCATTAACAAAAGAGCTTGGGGTTGTTTTGTTATGTTGAAAGCTATTTGTTTCTGTAATGATACCTGTTAAAAGATTTGTGGCAATATCTTGATCAATCAAACTTGCTTCATAGTCTCTTAAAAGAGCCAGCAAAATTTCTGAAGATGAGGATGCTGTAACATCAACGATGTTTATATTACCGTAGTTATCATTATGAATATGGTTATCAATGTTTACTTTAGGAACTGCAAAAAACATTTCAGCATTTTTCTCGTAGAGCGCACCTAGTGATTCTAAAGAAGCCACATCAACACAGATGATTAAATTGAATCTAGTAACATCACTGCTGAATGAAACATCTTCTGGTGAAAAAACTCCTTCTTTTGGTTTTAAGTAGATGTTTACGTTTTCAGGAAGTAGGTCATAGCTTAGTTCATCAAGCTTTGCGTTCTCAGTTTTAACTGTGATGACAAAGCTTTTAGGAAAAACTATTTCATGGTGCACCTGCTCTATACCTGGCAAGAAAGAAAGGCTGCCAAAATCTTTTCGTTCACAGTAAACTTCAACCTCTTTGTTAAGTTTGCGCAAAAAAGAAGCCAGGGCAAGGCTGCCACCTAACGTATCCCCGTTTGGGTGTTCTGGCAAAGCAATCAAAATGCGCTGGGATTTGCTTATCAACTCAAAGAGTTTTTCTTGGTCAGGTGTTTGCATAGCTCGTAAATATACAGTAAAAACGCACTTTTCGCAATACCCTTAGTTTCCTGATAAAATTAGGGTATGGTTGTTAAGATACATAGCTTAAAAGAGCTTAAAAAGTTTGCCCAGATAGTAGCAAAAACCCTTAAGGGGGGTGAAATTCTCGCTTTATCAGGGGAACTTGGGGCTGGTAAAACCACTTTTACCAAGTTTTTGCTTAAAGAACTTGGTATTAAAAGCAGGATTGTTAGCCCAACATTTGTTTTGATGGTTCCCTATGTTCATAAAAAGACAACCTACTACCATCTTGATCTTTACAGAACTTCTTCCTTCAAAGAGATCGCCGCTTTGGGTCTAGAAGAGCTTTGGGGTTTGAAAGATAACGTCTTTATCATTGAATGGGCAGAACGAATTAAAAAACACCTGCCGAAGAATACGATTTATTTAAAGTTTGAAGTTTTTTCTTTAAAAAACACAGAGAGGAAAATAACCATAAAAAATGCTAAAAAGAATTTTAAAATATAATATTGGGGTTGGGTTAACACTCTTGCTCTTCTTTGCACTCTCTACAAAAGCGAGCGCTTTTACTTTGCTTGCAGATGATCAAGAGTTTAATATTCCAGCTGCAACCTTAAAAAATTGGCAAAAGCCAACTAACGCTAACCTTAAATTCATTTCTCTAGAGCCAGAAAAAAATGCTGATGCTTTTCTTTTAACTGAACTTGGTTTAAGGAACAAAACAAAAGTTAAATCAACTTTTTTGGAATATAATCTTGCGGCGATATATACATCTCTAAAAGATGTTGCTTCTGAAATTAACGGTGAACCTGAGGATGCAGTCTTTAAAACAGAAAATGGCATTGTTACTGAGTTTAATCCAGGGAAGAACGGTCGCGACCTGGATACTAAATCATCTGTTGATCAAATTATTTCTGATCTAGATGCTGAAAAGAAAGAAAGCGCTCTTGTTGTTATACAAACTGAGAACAAGAAAAAACTTTCCGAAACTAATGATGTGGGTATTAATGAATTGATTGCATACGGTGAATCAAACTATTCTGGTTCCCCGGCTAACAGGATCTTTAATATTAAGGTTGGAGTAAACAAAGAACGAGGAACACTCTTAGCTTCTGGAGAAACATTCTCCTTTAACAAGTACTTAGGACCAGTAGATGGTGAACACGGCTTTTTACCCGAGCTAGTCATCAAAAAAGAGGGTACGGTCCCTGAGTTTGGTGGTGGCTTATGTCAGGTTTCCTCAACAATGTTTAGAGCAGCGATGAATGCGGGTTTTCCAATAACTGAGAGGAGAAATCACTCTTATGCTGTGCAATACTATGCTCCACAGGGCACTGATGCAACCATCTACCCAGGGGTTCAAGACCTTAAGTTTATTAATGATTCTCCAGCACACATCTTAATTTGGCCTGTTTTAGAAAAAGGCAACCATCTCCGCTTCTATATATATGGCACTAAAGATGAACGCAAGGTAGAGTTTGAAGCGCCGTATGTATATGACAAAAAACCAGATGGTTCAATGAAAGCAACTTGGGGCAGGACTGTAACTACGGCAGATGGTACAATTAAGAAACAGGTTTTCAATAGCACATATCAATCCCCGGCTTTGTTTCATAAAACATTGGAGTTACCAGGAACTGGTACTCCAACAGAAACTACACCTGAACCAACTCAAGCAAGCGATACTCCTAATACAATTCCTGCACAATAATATGATCTCATCATCAAAAGCAACTAACGAAGAAAAACAAGAAGAAAAAATCCTTTCTCCCTTGGTAAAAGATACGACTTTAGATATGCAGCTACGTCCAAAGGAACTTTCAGATTATGTTGGACAAGAAAAAGTTAAGGATAATCTAAAGATCATGATTCAGGCTGCAAAACAAAGAGGAGAAAATTTAGAACACACTCTTTTTTACGGACCTCCTGGTCTCGGTAAAACGACACTGGCCCATATTCTGGCAAACGAAATGGGCGTGAATATAAAAATAACTTCAGGCCCTTCTATTGAAAGAGGTGGTGATCTTGCAAGTATTTTGAGTAATCTTGCTGAGAATGATATTTTGTTCATTGACGAGATCCATCGTTTAAACAAAAACGTAGAAGAGATCCTTTATCCAGCAATGGAAGAATTTGCACTAGATTTAGTTTTAGGCAAAGGACCAGGAGCTCGTTCGATGCGTTTGTCTTTACCAAAGTTTACAATTGTTGGAGCAACTACACGCATGGGTTTAATTTCTGCTCCTCTAAGAGATCGTTTTGGTATGGTTCAACGTCTTGATTTCTATGAACAAGAAGAAGTTGAAAAGATTCTGCAAAGAAGCGCACGTCTATTAAACCTAGAATATGACAAGGAAGCTATAATTGAACTTGCTAAACGTTCTCGCTTTACACCACGTATTGCTAACAGACTACTAAAACGCGTTCGTGATTTTGCTGAAGTACACGGCAATGGTAAAATTAACGCAGACACATCAAAGAAAGCTCTAGAAATGCTGCAGATAGATGAGATGGGGCTTGATCGTAATGATCTAAGGATCCTTGAAGCTTTGATTGATAAGTTTGGTGGTGGTCCTGTTGGTTTAAAGACGTTGGCCATGTCCACCTCTGAAGAAGAAGATACGGTTACTGATGTTTACGAACCATATCTTCTGCGTCTTGGTTTTATTAAAAGAACTCCTAAGGGACGCGAAGCAACTGACCTTGCTTACAAACATCTTGGTAAAAACACAAAAACTAACACCCTGCTCTAATGCAAGACTTTAATACATTTAATCCAAGCACCTTAACTCAAACTATAGTTGGTTTTGTTTTTTACGCTGTGGTGGTGTTAATAACCTTCTTTGGATTTTCAACAGTTTTTGTCCTTATTAAAAATGGTAGGTCCAGAGCCCTAAGTTTTGCTGTTGCGGTTTTGTATTTAGTTTTCTTTTTAACAATCGCTGCTCAAGGCGTTGGCATATTAAACAGCATTTAATATTATGAATATTAAAAAACTATTTCCAAGCCAAGAAGAAGATGAGGTTATTATCCTTGTTGTTCGTGAGCATTGGTTTTTTATGTTCACAAGAGTTTTAGCTTGGTTGATCTTTGTTGCGGTTCTTTTCTTGTTTGATAAATACGCACCGCAATTTATTCCAAGACTCTTTGAAATGCCATATTTAAACTTTGTTAACCTTGGAAAGAATATTTACGTAATGTTTTTAGTTCTAGGGTTATTCATGCTTTGGACAATCTACTATCTGAATGTTCAAATCGTTACAAACAAAAGAATAGTAGACATTTGGCAAAAAGGGATTTTCAGTCAACGTATTTCTGAGTTAACTCTACCAAACATTGAAGACGTTACTAGCGAAGTCAGGGGCTTTTGGGCTACAGTCTTAGGTTATGGTAATGTAGAAATCCAAACTGCTGGTGAAAAAGAAAACTTTATTTTCCAAAGTGTTCCAGAACCGCGGGAGATAGAGAAGATGATTATTAATCAAACCGGTCTATATCATGGACCAAGAGGCAATGAATAACAAAACAAGGCATAAATGCCTTGTTTTTTAAGCTTCACAGACTATTCTAAAAACCATGCGCCGACCAAGTAGGTTATTAAGCATCTCTATTAAACGTTTTTGATAGAGATGAATTTGGTATGCAATTTCTTTTGAAAGCACGGCTACCTTTAAGATCCCTTTTTCGTACGCTATGACCATGGTCTGAGAAGCTGCGTCTGGCATAAAATCTATTATTACTTTATCCCAAAGTTTTAAAAGCTCGGTTGCTTTAACCTTGTCTTCTATTTTGTATTTACGAATATTTGCGTAAAGCGTTTTGTTTATTCTTTGCATTTTAGTTTAAGCTTAGTTGTTTTAGGTTAACATGCTGTGCTTCCATCTCAACTGGCACAGTGCTGGTTATAAATGTTTGGAAACGTCCCTTTAAGTATTTTAGTAAGAAAACTCTGCGATCTTCATCAAGTTCTGAAAGAACATCATCTAAAAGCAGGATTGGATTGTCCTGTTCTTCTTTTAAGAATTCAAGCTCAAGAATTTTTAAAGACAGGACCTGGGAGCGAAGTTCTCCTCTAGAAGAAAAAGGTGCCAAATATAAACCTTCGCTTTTTAAAGTAAAGTCATCACGGTGTGGTCCGATTAAGGAAGTTCCTGCCATAATTTCTTTTTGTTGATTATCAAAAAGCGCTTTTTTAAAGTTAGCGTGGATCTCATTTTTATTCTCTCCGGCTAACCCAATGTATTCAACATCAATTGGTCTGGCAAAACCAGAGACTGCAGCATAGACTTCAGAAATGGTTTGGTTTAAGTAGTTTATATATTGTCTTCTGTGGTCGATTATTTCAGAACCAAAAAGGGCGAGCTGATCATTCCAAGCAGTTAGCTCAAAAGGAGAAGCCTTGCCGCTTCTAATGCTTTGTAGCAGCTGATTTTTTTGGGTAATGACTTTCTTATAGTTGTAGAGGCTCTGCATGTATTCTGTGGATTTTTGGGACAGCAAGATATTTAAGTATCTTCTGCGGTCATCGGGTGCTTTGTTTAATAGGTCAACGTGGGTTGGGTCAAATATGACTGCAGTTATATAGCTTTCTATTTGATTTTTGGTCTTTCTGACACCGTCTAATTTGAAGTTAGCAAAGATTTTACCGCCTCGGTTTTCTAAGAAAACTTCTAAAATATGCTCCTTGTTCCCACGTTCAATTACTGCTTTTAACTGAAGGTTAAAAGTCCCTTTGGAAAAAAGGTAGGTTGAGGCGTCTCTGAAGGATTTAAAGAGTGAGAGAAAATATATTGATTCTAAAAGGTTAGTTTTACCGGTTGCATTGGGACCGTGGAAAACAACAAAGTCATTAGTAAAATCCAAGTTTAAATCTTGGTGATTGCGGAAATTTTTTAACTGGATATTTTTAATATACATTACAAAACTTTCTTCCCTCGTTGTGCTATATCTTTATTGGCATTACCAAGTAAACATAACCTGGCAAATCTTTGCTGACTAAAACTGCTGGTGCGTTTTCATTAACTATTCTGAAAGTAACGTTCTTTGTTCCTATTGAAGCAAGCGCGTCAAGAACATATCTGTGGTTGAATATTATTTTCCCTGCGTCCCCTTTTACAGCGGAAGCTACATTTACTTTGCTTTCTCCTAAATCTCCGGAAGATGCGCTAATCTCCAAATGATCGGGTTCTGAAAACTCTAAGGCAACGTTGTTACCAGTTTGGGTAAATATCCCAGCAGTACGCATTGCTGAGCTTAAATCCTCTACTGACAAATCAATCTCTGTATTAAAACTGGTTGGTACGATTGCTTTGTATTCTGGATATTGACCATCAATTAATCTTGAGGTCAATTCTGTGTCGTCGGTTTTAAACATTACTTGATTTTGGGTGAAAAAAACTGAAAGTGTTTGAGTGTCAGTATTTGTTAAAATCTTTGCTAGTTCTTGAATTGTTTTGTTTGGTACAATGATATTTTTTTGAACACTCCCCTTAACACTAAGTTCTTTCTCTGCTAAACGATATCGGTCTGTAGCGACAAGTTTTAATCTGGCGTCATCAAAAGCAAACAAAACCCCAGAAATTTCCGGCTGACTTTCACTGTAAGCCGCTGCAAAAACTGTTTGGTATATGCTGTTTTTAAGGTCTTTTGAGTCTATTTCAACGGAATTATGTTGATCTACTTGAGGAATCAAAGGAAACTCATCAGGCCCCAAACCTTTAATTTTAGTTTTGTAATTACTGGTTTCTATTAACAAATGATTATCTTCGACAGAAAGGATAATGTTGTCGTTTGGGAGATTGTTTACTAGATCGCTGATTGTTTTTGCTGGCACTGAAATTCCACCCTCTTCTTCAACCTTACATCTAATCCAAGTGTTTACTCCCATTTCTAAATTCGTTGAGGAAAGTTTAAGGCCGCTTTGTTCTGTTTTTAAAAGAATATTATTTAAAACCGGAAGGGTTGTGCTGCCGTTTGAAACTCTTGAAGTTATTGCTAAACCTTTTTTTAAATTTTCTTGTGTACAGACTAATCGCATATATATTAATTTAATAGTTTAATAAATATAGTAGTAGTAATAAGGGGTGTGGATTTGGTGGAGAACTTTTTTTGTGTTGTTCTGTTTGGTTTTTGTTAGAAAAAGTTTGTTCTTTTTTTTGGATATCTTTGTGTACAACTTGGGGTTTGTTTTCTGAAACTATTTTTTTCTTTTTTAATCTTTTGGTTATTAACTTTTCTTTAACAGCTATTACATCTTTTCAGGAACAAGATTGTCACACTACATGTACAGCTTATTCACAATTAAATCTATTTCTTGCTTCAATGATTCCTTCTCGCTCATCAATCTTGTAATCTTATCTACAGCGTGCATGACCGTTGTGTGGTCGCGTCCACCAAAATGATCACCAATGCTTGGAAAAGAATTTTCTAGTTGTTCGCGCATTAAAAACATTGCAACTTGTCTTGGTTTAACGAATTCTTTTCTTCTGGATTGTTTTAACAGATCATCTGTAGTGATGTTGTAAAAATCAGAAACCACCTCCATTAATTTTTTAACAGAAACAACTCTTTTTTTAGCAGAAGCAACACCAACCAAAACGCTTTTTATTTGTTCTAATGTTGGTTTAGTGTTATTTAACTGACAATATACCATCAAACGGTTTAAAGCCCCTTCTAATTCCCTGATGTTGCTTTGGATGGTTTCTGCAATATGAGTTAACACCTCTGTGCTTACTTCATAGTGTTTTTCAGCAGCTTTTGAGCGTAAAATGGCTAATCTGGTCTCAAAATCAGGGGCCTGGATGTCTGCTATCATACCCCACTCAAAGCGCGAAACAAGCCTTTCTTCGATCGCTGGGATGTCTTTAGGTAAGCGGTCTGATGAAAGGATTATTTGCTTGTTATTTTGGTGTAGAGTGTTAAAAGTATGGAAAAATTCTTCCTGGGTTTGTTCTTTTCCGGCCAAGAATTGAATATCATCGATCATTAATAGATCAACATTGCGGTATAGATCTTTAAATTGTGCAACTTTTCCTAAACTAATTGCTTGAACAAACTCATTTGTGAATTTTTCGCTTGTAACATACAGAACTTTTGCAGTTGGATTGTTTTTTAGTACTTCATGACCAACAGCTTGCATTAAATGGGTCTTTCCAAGACCAACCCCACCGTACAAAAAAAGAGGGTTGTAAACTTGTCCTGGATTTTTTGCGATTGCAGCACATGCTGCATGGGCAAGTTCATTCCCCTTTCCTGTTATGAAGGTATCAAAAGAATATTTAGGGTTTAAGCCATGAGAATTTTGAGAACTTGCTGGTCTTTGAGTGCTTTGTGTCTGAGCTTGGGTGGTTGTTTTCTGGTTTGCTTCTGTATTTGTCTTAGGGCTTGGTGTGTTGCTACCCATAACCTGGTATTTTACTTCTTTTACTTCAGGAGCAATCATTTTCAAGGCTTTCATAACCTCGTTGTTGTATTTATTCTGTAACCATTCTTTGGTGAAACCATTAGGTACGCTGACTATGATATGGTCATCGTTCTTTTCTAGAATAGCTGTGTTTTTAAACCAAGTAGTAAAATTAGCCTTGCTTAATGATACTTCTAGATTACCTAAAATAGCCTGCCAAAGTTGTTGGTTGGTCATAACGAAAGGTCTCCAAATACACACGTTTTATTTCAATACCGGCATTCTAACAAGTAGTTATCAACATGTAAAATATTTAAAATCCCTTTAAAATATGAACAAAATTAAAGCGACTTTTAATATCGTGTGCATATCCTGATGATATTTCAAAAAAGTTTTTTTCTTCCTCAGGGACTTGAAAAAAAGCTAAATTAAAAGTATAATGCAGAGGTCAATATTAATCTTTTAACGATGAAACGAACTTATCAGCCAAAGAAAATCAAGAGAAAGCGCAGACACGGTTTTAGAAAACGTATGCGCACCACCAACGGAAGAAACGTTTTGGCAAGACGCCGTGCAAAAAAGAGAAAAAAGCTCACAGTTTAACACTCTGAATAATCTGCATGCTTAAAAAAGCAAACAGGATCAACAAAACCAGGGAATTACAAAAGGTGTACCGCACAGGATTGACTATGCATACGCCTGCCCTGGTTATTAAATTTGTTGCTACACCTAAGACTAGGACTGCTTTTGTTGTTTCAAAGAAAATATCAAAATTAGCAGTTGAAAGAAACAGGGTAAAAAGAGTTTTGCGCGAACAAATGCGTTTAGCACTGCCCCGCTTAGTTACTGGTGATTATATGTTGGTTGCAAAACCAAAAGCTGCTGGATTTAAAAACAAGGAGTTAGTTGAACAACTAAAGTACACGTTAACAAGAGGTAAGGTTTTAAAAGCATAGTATGAAAAGAATCATTATTGGGTTAATAACCATATATCAGAAAACAATTTCTCCGGATCATGGGGTTTTTAAGCATAACCATCCAAATGGTTTTTGTAAGTACTATCCTTCTTGTTCTGAATATACTAAGCAATCTGTTGAAAAATACGGTATTTTAGGGCTTTTTAAAGGGTTTTACAGAATATTAAGATGCAATCCTTGGTCTCAAGGTGGCATAGATTTAGTCTAAATTATGGGTAATTTATTCCACATAGTTTTAGTTGATCCGTTAATTAACCTGATGGTCCTCGCCTATCGGTATATTCCTGATATTGGTGTTGTCATTATTTTAATAACAGTAATTGTTCGTTTGTTGTTGTTGCCTTCTTTCCACAAATCTTTGAAAGCACAGAAAGCAATGACAGAGCTGCAACCAAAGTTAAATCATCTTCGTGAAAAACATAAAGATGACAAGGTTGCGCAAAGCCAAGCAATCATGGCTTTGTATCAAGAACATAAGGTCAGTCCTTTAGGTTCTTGTTTACCTTTGTTGGTTCAGCTACCTTTATTGATTGCTTTGTATCAAGTCTTCATATTAGGTCTCGGTGGTTCTGAATTACAAACATATCTCTATCCTTGGGTACATAACCCAGGAGTTTTAAATCCTAGATTTTTTGATCTTGTAGATCTATCTAAACCAAGCATTATTTTTGGTGTAGTTGCGGGCATTGCTCAGTTTGTGCAATCAAAGATGATGGTTGCTTCACAAAGCGGTGCTGTTATGGATACGACTCAGAAAGCATTACAGATTCAAACAGTTTATGTTTTTCCGATTTTAACTGTCCTGTTATCAATTAAACTTCCTGCTGGTTTGCCACTGTATTGGATAGTTACAACCTTGTTTGCTATTGGCCAGCAATATTATATAATGAAGGGCAATAAACCAAAGACAGAAGTTGTATGAACCTAGAAGATAACCAAGAAAATCAAGGTCAGAGAAACGAAATTAAGACCGCGGAAATCGCGGCCTTAATTAAAGAAGCCCTTGAAAAAATGGGAGTAGAAGCAAGGGTAAGTATTGAGCAAAATGTTCAAGGTTTTACTTTTAATATTTCTTCCCCCGATTCAAACCTTTTGATTGGTCAGCGCGGAGCCAACCTGCATTCCTTACAAAGCTTGATACATAGTATTGCTTACAAGAGATATGGTCCAATTGATCGTTTTACTTTAGATGTTGATGATTACAAGAAGAAAAGAGAATGGTATTTAAGAGAGACAGCAAAGAAAGCTTTAGAGCAGTTGAAAAGAACCGGACGCCCTGTTGCACTAGAACCAATGCCAGCACATGATCGAAGAGTGATCCATGCATTTTTGTCAGCTGATTTTGATTTTGAAACAGAAAGCATTGGTGAAGAACCAAATCGAAGGATAGTTATAAAGCCGAAAGAAAAAGGATTTTAAAAGAGTTATTAAAAGACCCCAGAAATTTCTGGGGTCTTTTAATTTGTTACTATACTCCTTGACATTTTCTTAGCGAAAGATTATAGTTTGTACATGCAAAATCTACCTCAAAATTTCGGTTATTACTTCAGCTTCTGTAAACAGGGTTGGTATTTGCAATTGCTTAAGTAAGAAAATTGAGAAAGTAATTCACAACCCTTCGCTTCGTGCCAAGGGTTGTTTTTTTAAGGAAATATATGAAAACAGTCAGCATTATCGGCCATGGTAGGTTTGGTAAAGTCCTGGAAAAGATTTTAAGGGCTGATTTTAACGTGCTTATTCACGATAGACATTCACCAAAATCAGTTACTGCTGAAAAAGCATGGCAAGCAGAAACAATATTTATGGCAGTTCCGATTTCTAAATTTGAGAAGGTGCTAAAAGAGAATCTTAAATACTTAAAAGCCGGGCAGACCATTATTGATGTGCTTTCTGTTAAAAGTCACCCAGACAAAATTTTCAAAAAATATTTGAAGAAGAAAGGAATAAATACAATATTGTCACATCCTCTTTTCGGCCCAGATAGTTTTAGCTCTAAATCAAAAGGACTTTCCATTGTGATGTGGTCAAGCTTAGGATCAAAAAAAGTGTACAGATTTTGGAAAGACTTTTTTCGAGCAAAAGGGTTTGGCGTGATAGAGTTGAACCCTAAGGAGCATGATCGCTTAGCAGCTTATTCCCAAGGATTAACCCACTTTGTGGGCAGGTTGTTGGAATCCGTTCATTTTAAACCCACCGTAATTGATACATTGGGGGCAACAAAACTTCACGAAATAATGCAGCAAACTTGTAATGATTCCTGGAAACTTTTCTCAGATCTCCAAACCTACAATCCGTATACTAAGCAAATGCGTTTAGATTTAGGGACTGCATACAAAAAAATTTACGGCCAGCTGCTACCTTCTGATTCAAAACTTCCTATATACGGAATACAGGGTGGCAAGGGTAGTTTTAGCGAACAAGCGCTATTTAGCTACACTCAAGCTGAAAACATCAAACATTTTAAAATCAAATACCTTTACACATCAGAAAAAGTATTAAGCGAACTGAATAAAGGTGGAATAGATTTTGGAGTATTTGCAATAGCGAATGCGATAGGAGGCCTAGTTGAGGAATCAATGCAGGCAATTTCTAAGCATAGCTTCGAAGTTGAAAACAGTATTTCAATTTTTGTCAGGCATTATTTAATGCGACGCAAAGATGCCAAGGGCTCCATAAAAACAATCATGGCTCACGAACAGGTTTTCAAACAATGTGAGAACACTTTATGCAGAAAATATCCGAAAGTAAAATTGAAAACCGGAATCGGCGTAATGATTGATACGGCAAAAACTGCTGAAGCTTTAAGCTTAGGCAAATTAAATAAAAACACTGCAATTTTAGGCCCCAAAATCTTATCTGAAATGTATGACTTGGCGATATTAGATCAAGATCTACAAGATAACAAAAAGAACACTACTACATTCTTAATAGTACGATGATGAAAAAACTTTATACACAATCTTTTTACTTTTATTTTATGCCTGGCTGAAGCTAGGGATTTTGAGTTGGAAAAATCGACTCAAGCTTCCTGGCTTTGGCCAGGAAGCTTTTTTGTGTTCTTTAACAACCTTACCACGTCCCTTGTCCCTCTCTGGAGAAATACAATGACAAGAAAAATGCGTTACGAGAAAGCAGTTCCTGTTAAGAAGCACCAAAATTTGGTTAAGATCGGACATGTGCATATTGGTGGATGTGATCTTCAACCACAGCACCGCAGACCGTTTGTGATTGCTGGTCCATGTTCAGTAGAAGGGCTGGAAATGATGGAACAAACCGCTCGTTCTGTGCAGAGTTCTGGGGCAACAGTCTTGCGTGGCGGCGCTTTCAAACCTAGAACATCTCCATATGAATTTCGGGGAATGCAGGAGGAAGGACTGCGAATTCTACGCGAAGTTAGTAATCAAACCAATATGCCGGTAGTGACTGAGGCAATGGATACCCGACATGTTGACCTGGTCGCTTCCTACGCTGATGCGATCCAAATTGGCGCACGAAACATGCAAAACTTCGCATTGCTCGAAGCAGCGGGAGTAACAGGGAAACCTGTCCTGCTGAAGCGGGGGCCTTCTGCGACAATCAAGGAATTCTTGCTCGCCGCAGAATACGTTATGAACGCAGGAGGCCACGATCAGGTAATTCTGTGCGAACGTGGATTACGCAGCTTTGATAGCTGCACCAGGAACCTTCTAGATATATCGGCTGTACCCGTGCTGCAATCAATGACTGATTTGCCTGTCATCATTGATCCGAGCCATGCTGCCGGACGCAGTGATATTGTTCCTGCTTTATGCTATGCGGCTATCGCAGCAGGCGCGAACGGACTCATTATTGAAGTACATCCCAATCCTAGAAAAGCGTTAACTGACGGTGCACAATCACTTAACTTGTTTCAGTTCAGATACATGATGTACAAACTGGAATTGATTTCTGCTTGCATCTAGAGCAATGGAGGGGTACCCATGAACAATTATGAACACCGGCTTCTGAACCTGCGAAGCAGAATCAAGAAAATCGATCTACAAATCCTTAAGCTGATTGCTAAAAGGATGGCTGTAGCAGAGAGGGTTGGAATGGCAAAAGCAGAGCTTAGAATTCCGGTCGAGAACGTCGAACAAGAGAGATCCGTGATGAACACTATATGGGTTGCTGCAGAGGAAGCGGCCCTGCCAGCGAATGATATAGTTGAAATTTTTTTGCTATTAATTTCTCTAAGCAAGAAGATTCAACATTCGGTCGCGAAGAACAATGGAGTCAAATCGAATAAAACCAAAGGAGAGACTATCCATGGTCTGGGTTACTGGACTCAACATGGATTTACGCCAGTACCGAGCGGAGAGTTCACCGAAGCGGAAATCATTGCCGCAAATGGGGGTCATAGTACAGGTGCAGGATATAAAGATCCCATTGGTGAAGACCGCGAGCTCCCGAGCTACCATCGCAGGTGGAGTGAGTGGCAAAAAAGCACAGCTAAACAGGAGGAATAATCAGGCCACTAAACGGCCGAATATACGGGAAGGGTTCTGATTCACTACAAAATGAATTGAGAACCCTCTGCCCTTAACACATCAATTATTGGTGTTTTGAGGGTAGATTACCAACTTATATTTTCTAATAAACCATCTTAAATTTTTTATAACATTATTACTAATGGTGTTTGATTCATAGACACAAATTGACAGGATGAATCAAAATTAATATTCTGAGTTTGGTAAGCTGATATTCTACTTGTCAGAAAAAGCCCCGCTAAATGCGGGGCTTTGTTTTATAAGCTCAACAGTATCCAAAATATTAAAGCCAGATCATTTTTTAAATACGGCGCATCTGCAAGACCGTGGAAGTACAGTGCAGTTAAAAACAAGATTGTTGCAACACTAAGCAACCCTTTTTGTTTAATCGCTTTAGTTATAAAGAAGTAGCTTAATCCTAAGAACGAAATTAATCCCAACAGCCCTGTTTCTACCCAAAAGTTTAAGAAAATGTTGTGAGGATAGTTTAATGAAGCAAGGTTTGGATCAGTATTGAATTGATCGTAGTTGCTTTTAAAACCAGTCAAACCCTTGCCTAATATTGGTGAGTCATTAATCATTTTGTCAGCAGTTTGCCAAAGGGAAAACCTACTAACTGTTGATTTTTCACCCATAAAAGGAAGAATAACCCTGTATCTTAAGTTAGGGGTTGCAAGGACCATGATAGACGCTAGAACAAAGCCTGTCAGGGCTACAAAACGTTCTTTTTTGCCTGCAAAGAAAAGGGTATAAACGCCTAAGGCTACAAGTAAACCAAGCCAGCCACCCCTTGAGAGTGTTAGTAGCAAAGCGATCAAACCCAGGCCATATGATGCTTTGTAGACCAGATTTTTTAAGCCACTCTGTCTTACAAAGGGAAGAAGGAATGCTAGAAGCGGAGCTAAAAATAAAGCAAAAGCATTTGGGTATTCAAAGAAACTTAGTATTCTTTTTGGTTCATTAGCATTGCCCCACCACTGACTCGGTAGTCCAATCAAAGTAAAGTATTGGATTATGCCATAGATTGAAACTATTCCAACTGCAAGGAAAAGAATTTTTACAAATCGTATTTTGTTTATTGGGTTTGCAAGAATGAAACCAGCAGGAAAATATACTAGCATCGGCATTAAGAACAAGACTAAGAATTGTCCGGCTGCTTTTTGTAAGTCAGGTGCAACAAAGGTTGAGATAAAACCAGAAATAAAAAAGAGGAGGAAAAAAGTTTTGAAGAACTTTGGTTGTGCTTGAATGTATTCCTTAAACTCCTTGCTCAGTTTGTTTTTAGTTATCCAAATAATGAAGCAGACTAAAAACAAAGCTACCAACAATTCAAGTAAATTGCTTGGTAGCCCAAAAATTGAAAAGCGGATTACATAACTAGGAGCAAGGATAAATAGCAGGGAAAGTAAATAGAACATCTATTTAAATTTTAATTTGATGCTTGTGTCTGCAGTATTCCCTTTGTCATCAACAGCATGCAGTGCAAAAGAATGTAAACCAGATGGTAATTGCTGGGATATCTGGAAACTGTAAGGTTCAAAGTTTAAGCTTTGAACAAATGAGCCGTCGATTAATAGATCAACTCTATCAATTTTGTTGTTTGTATCAGGAGATACTTGTGCTTGAATGAAGAAAGGTACTTGTGAGATAGTAGAACCATCTGTTGGTGCAATCACTGTGATTGTTGGTGGGCTGCCGACGTCTATTTGTCCTGGTATTTGTGGTGGTTGAACTATAGGCATGTCTCCTTTTGGAATGTAGGAATAGCCGTGGTTAAGAGCCCAGGTTGCGACAGGTTGTTCCCAGGAGATATTATCTGGTCGTTCTGAATGTAGCACCGTGACTCCACCAGCAAGGTGTAGATCATCGTATTCTTTTGGTACTGAAAAGCTTGCGAAAACATCTGTTTTTGTTGCTGTAGTGTATGCACCTGGGAGTTTTCCGGAAAGTGCATCAACTGTGATGGTTTGAATGCCATCTGGTACTGGGAATTGTTCAACTGGAGTGTCTTTTAACGCTTCAGTCATGAATTGTTTCCAAATTGGTGCAGCAGTAATGACTGCATCTGTTTTCATCAAAGCGCCATCATTGTTTCCAGTCCATACTCCAGCAACCAGTGATGGAGTAAATCCAACCGCCCAGCCATCATGGAAGTTTTGTGTTGTTCCTGTTTTTGCAGCCACAGGTCTTCCAGGAAGTGTTAGGTATATTGAGCTTGAGCCAAAGGTGAATTGTCTTGATTCGTTGTCAGTCATGATGCTGATTAATTCATAGACGCTTTGAGGATCAAGAACTTCCTTACTTTGATCTTTGTATTCTTCTAGAATGTTTCCATTAGCATCTTCAATTTTCAAGATTCCCGCTGTCTCGTGATGCACACCTTCGTTTGCAAATGTTGCATAACCACTAACATGATCAACCAAGGTTACTTCGCATCCCCCAAGTACTAAGGACAGACCACAGTCTTTTAGAGGACTGGTAATACCAACATCACGCATTGTTTGAACCGCGTTATCAACTCCAATTAAATCAAGAGTTTTAACTGCAGGAATGTTTAAAGATCCCGCAAGTGCTTGTCTGATTGAAACTGGTCCATGAACTTGGCCATTGTAGTTTTTTGGGATGTAATCTTTGTTACCGTATTTTCCAAAGTTTGTTTCTACATCTAAACGCAAGGTTGCTGGAGCTTGTGCAAATTCTGGTTTGAAAGCTGTGACATAAATATATGGTTTCATTGAAGAACCAGCTTGTCTTAATGCGGTAGCAACGTTAACTTCTGCTTCAAAAGTACAGTTCAGGCCTGATTTACAGCCTGTTGGAGTCGATTCTCCAAAGAAGTCTTTAGAGCCAACCATAGCCAGAATTTGCCCTGTTTTAGGGTCTATTGCAACGAGAGCTGCATTGTTTCCATTGTAGGATTTAGCATTTTTTACAACTCCATCTTCCACTGCCTTTTCCGCTTTTTCTTGTAGTTTTAAATCAAGTGTTGTTGTGATTTTTAGTCCCCCACTTTCAAGGTTTGCATCGCCATATTTTGCAGTAACGTAGCTTTGAATGTATTGCACAAAGTGAGGTGCTAGTATCCTGTTCCTTATTTTTTGGAAAACCACTTCTTCCTTTTTTGCTTGGTTGTATTGTTCTTCAGTAATGTAACCTTGTTTTTTCATTTCAGAAAGTACAGTATTTTTCCTGGCATCAAGCGCATCTCTGTGACTACCATTTGGTTGGTAGTAGGTTGGTGATTGTGGTAGGGCTGCCATGTAAGCTGCCTCTGCTAGTGTTAAGTCTTTAGCATGTTTGTTGAAGTATGTTTGAGCAGCAGCTTCAATACCGTAAGCATTGCTACCATACGGTATTTCATTGAGGTAGAGTTTTAGGATGTCATCTTTTGAGAATCTTTCATTTATTTCAATTGAAAGAATTATCTCCTTTATTTTTCTAGCCCAGGTTTTTTCTCTTGTTAAGATTGCATTTTTAACAAACTGTTGGGTAATGGTGCTACCACCTTGAACTTTGCTTCCAGAAACAAAGTTTACAAAAACAGAACGCATAATTCCTTTGAGATTGATACCACTTTCGTTGTAGAAGTTTTTATCTTCTATGGCAATGGTTGCATTTCTAACATAGTCATTCATTTCAGAATATGGAATGAGGGTGCGTTTGTATTCACCGTGCACTTCATAAAGCAGATCACCATCCCGAGAAAGGATTTTTGTTGATTGAGCAACTTGTCTTGAAAGCAGGCGGTTTGGATCAGGGAGATCTTTTGAATACCAGATGAAAAGGAAAGCTAAAGTGGCAAAGCCTAAGGCTGCTAGGCGCACTACCCAGGTCCAAAAACGCTTTGTTTTTATTGCTGTTTTTAGTTTTTTCCAGAAACCAGCGCCCTTTTTAATATATGCTTGTGGGCGGTAGTAGTTTATTTTATTCATACATGGATTATATCTTAGATGCTAAAAAGTTGCTATAATATCAACATGAAAACAGATATATCCGAAATATTGACCCGTGGTGTTAATGAGATTATTGATCCAATTAGTTTAAAGAAACGACTCGCTGGTAAAAAGAAACTACGTGTTAAATTAGGTATTGATCCAACAGCAAAATCAATTCATATTGGTAGAGCTGTTGTTTTGTGGAAGCTCAGAGCTTTGCAGAATGCTGGGCATAAAATAGTTTTGATTATCGGAGATTTTACGGGGTTGATTGGTGATACTTCAGACAAAGATAGTGAACGACCAATGCTTTCTTCAAAGGAAGTTAAAGCAAACATGAAAAATTACATATCTCAGTTTGGTAAAATCATTGATTTAAAGAAAGCAGAGATACATTATAATTCAAAGTGGTTGAAAAAGTTAGGATATTTAGAGATCGCAGAGCAGGCAGACCAGTTTTCTTTGCATGAGTTTGAAGCCCGAGAAAATATTTCCAGAAGAATGAAAGAACAAAAACGTGTTAGTTTAAGAGAGCTACTCTATCCCCTGATGCAGGGTTATGATTCCGTAGCAATCAAGTCTGATCTAGAAGTTGGTGGTACAGATCAGCGTTTTAATTTACTTGCTGGTAGAGTCTTACAACGTTTTTACAAACAAACACCTCAGGAAATTATGACTTTTGATTTGTTAGAAGGAACTGATGGTAGAAAGATGAGTTCATCTTGGGGTAATGTTATAAACATCACAGATTCACCAACACAAATGTTTGGTAAGACCATGTCTATTCTTGATCGTTTGATTGTGCCATATTTTGTGATGTGCACTCCACACATTCCTCTTGTTGAAATTGAAGAGCTAGAAAAAGAATTGAAATCTGGTAAGTTAAATCCAAGAGATGCCAAGGCTCGTCTAGCAACAGAATTGGTGCGTTTGTATCATGGCAACAAGGCCGCAGAACATGCGCGAGAAGAGTTTGATAAGGTGCACAAGGACAAGGAGATACCTACGAATTTAAAGGGTTTTAAGCTTGCAGAACGAAGTATTATGGAGGTTCTTATAGGTACAGGACTTGCTCAAAGTAATACTGTTGCCAGGCGTTTGATTGATCAGGGAGGGGTTAAGATAAACGGTAAGACTTGTGAAAGCTATATCTCCATTGTTCCCAAAGATTCAATTGTTTCTGTAGGTAAACGAAATTTTGTAAAGATCGTTTAAAAACAGGGCTTAGGGCCCTGTTTTTTTATGCTTTGTTGAATCCTCCGGCTTGGATTTGCCAGAGTCTTTGATATGTTCCTTTGTTTGCTTTGAGAAGTTCTTTGTGTTTACCCTCTTCAGTTATCTCCCCATTTTCAATGACAATTATTCTATCCATGTTCATAATTGTTGAAAGTCTGTGCGCAATGACAATTGTTGTCTTACCACGCATTAGGTTTACAAGAGCGTCCTGAATTAGTTTTTCAGATTCTGAATCAAGAGAGGAGGTTGCTTCATCAAGAACTAAAATTGGAGCATTTTTTAAAATTGCTCTGGCAATTGCTATTCTTTGTCTTTCACCGCCAGAGAGTTTAACACCTCTCTCACCAACAAATGTTTTGTATTGCTCGGGAAACTTTTTGATAAATTCATCGCAGTGAGCAAGTTTTGCAGCTGCTTCCACTTCTGTATCAGTTGCATCAAGTTTGCCATAACGAATATTTTCCATCAGAGATCTATGGAAAAGAATCGGTTCTTGAGGAACCAGAGAAATATTTTCTCTTAAGCTTGTTTGGGTAACTTTTGCAATGTCTTGATTATCAATGAAGACTTTTCCTTTTTGTAGATCAAAGAACCTAAAGATTATTCTAGTGATTGTTGATTTACCTCCCCCAGAAGGGCCAATTAAGGCAATTTTTTCTCCAGCTTTTATGTTTAAATCGAATTTCTTAAGCACTGTTCCGGTTTGCTCATAACCAAATTCAACATTTTTAAACGTAATAGCTCCTTCTTTAACTACCAAGGTCTTTGCATTTGGCGTATCCTGTATGCCATGCGCAGTAAGCAGTAGGCTGGTCATTTCTTCAGCATCAGACATTGCTTCGTAATATTTACGGATGTTTTTACCAAAACCCCAGAGGTGGTCAAACAGCCCTATTATATATATCTGTATTAATACAAAGTCACCAACTGAAAGGTGCGCTACCTCTCTGTATTTTATAGCAAAGTAAAAAACACAGATCTCCAGGCTAAGCATTAATAGCGACTGAATCATTTCTGCAACACCCGCTAGTGTCCAGCTAAAGTGTTGGACTTTGTACCATTTATCAACCAAAGCTTTGAATGATTTTATCTCAAAGTTTAATGTTCCAAAAAGCTTGATGTTTACATTGTTTGAAATTGTATCTGCTAACTGACCCGTTACCTGGCTGTCTATCTTTGATCTTTCTATGTCATATTTGAGTTTGTATTCTGAAAAGAAGAATTGGAAACTAATGTATGCTACTGCCCAGGCTAGCACGACTATTCCCACTAACCAGTATTTTGTAAACAAAATAGTGACAATTATTAAGATCCTTAAAACAATTTGACCAATGTTCCAGTAAGCGATATCAACAATTTGTTCATATGATCTTGAAAATTTGTTGACTTTACGTACTAAGCTTCCAGCAAAGTTGTTGTTGAAAAAGCTGTATGAGTGTTGGTGGAGGTATGCAAAGCAAGTGTTCGTTAGATCGCGAATTGTTTTTAACTCAAAGTATTGGTTTAGAAAAGTTGCTGCTCTCCAAAAAACCCAGGAAATTAAACCGGCGATTAACATGTATACCAAGATTGTTAAGAGTCTGGCTTCAACGCCAGGTTGATCGGAAATTAATTCATTGAATAGCGCTTTGTAAAGGAAAGGTCGATAAAGGTCAGCTGCTACCCCACCAATTAAAGCAAGAATCATCAAAGCAAAATTCCAGCGGTATTTTTTTGAATGGTCCCAGTATATTTTGATTGTTTCTTTTGTCAGATTTTTGTTCATATTTTTTTGAAACCAGCGCATAGTGCTATGGCTAAAGCATCGGCCGCATCATCTGGTTTTGGTAAAGATTTTAAATTGAATGTTTTTTGAACCATTAGTTGAACTTGTTTTTTTTCTGCTTTACCATATCCACAAATCATTGATTTAACCTGAAGTGGCGTAAATTCTAGAAGTTTAACTTTTTTTTGTTGTAGTGTTAAAAGCACCACCCCTCTTGCTTGGGAGACTGTCATTGCGGTTTTAGCATTGTTTTCAAAGTAGAGTTTTTCAACACCAGCAATTTCAGGTTTGTACCTTGTAATTATTTTAGCAAGATCTTTTTGGACTTCTAAAAGTCTTTCTGAATCGCTCTTTGTTTTTTTGGTTGAGATTACTCCAAAATCAACTATTTCAAAGCTGTTATTCTTTTGTTTTTTGATTAGGGCATAACCTGTTGTGGCTGTCCCTGGATCTATTCCTAGTATGATCATATTTTTTGTTAAAGGTTGGCTGAAGTGTGTACTGCAACAACGTCCTCATCATCAGCAAGAGCATCGAAGAGTTTGTGCACTGCAGGAATTTGTTCTGGGGTTAGATCAACTCCTTGTGAAGATTCCATGATGATTTCTGCTTGCGCTATTTTTGCACCTTTTTCTTTAAGGAGATTTTTAATTTTTTCTAAGTCTTCAGGTTTAGTATATATTTCAAGACCTTCTGTTGATTCTCTAACATCATCTGCTCCTGCATCTATTGCAGTTAATTCCATGTTAGTTAAATCCTCTGTTCTTTCAACCAATATTTGACCTTTAGTTTGAAATTGCCAAGCAACAGAGCCTGGTTGTCCGATATTGCCACCGTTTTTTGTAAAGATCGTGCGCATGTTTTGAAATGTTCTGTTTGGGTTATCACTAGCAGCTTCAACAATGAATGCTGTGCCTGCTGGCCCGTAACCTTCGTATTGCAGGGTGTGGATGTTGCCTGCTTCAGCACCAGATGCTTTTTTGATTGCTCGATCAATGTTATCGTTAGGCATTGCATTTTCACGAGCTTTTAGGATAGCTAGACGAAGTTTGAAGTTTGTATCAGGGTTAGTGCCATTTTTTGCCGCTATAGTTATTTGTTTTGAAAGTTTTGAAAAGAGCGCACCCTTTTTTACATCAGCTGCTCCTTTTGTTCTTTTGATCTGTGCCCATTTAGAATGCCCGGACATATTATTTGAAGCTTACTAATACGGTTATCTCTCCTTTGATGCTTGTTCTTGCTTCAAGTAAGGTTTTGACTTCTGTGGCTGTTCCTCTAATGAATTCTTCGTGTATTTTAGTTAGTTCTCTGGCAACAACAACTTTTGCATTAGGCCAAGAGTTTGCAATGAAGCCAACGCTTTTTATGATTCGATGTGGGGATTCATAGAAGATGATGGTTGCTTCTAAGTCTTCGGCACTTTTTAATTCATTGGTGAACTTAATTTCTGTTTTAGGGACAAAGCCTAGGAATATGAACTTATCAGTTGGTAGTCCTGAAGCACAGAGTGCTGTGATTGCTGCATTGGGACCTGGAATTGGGACAACTTGTATTTCTG